>NZ_JBAELF010000068.1:0-28723 GCF_056211015.1 Candidatus Egerieousia sp. | reverse complement strand
GACTGGCAACAGCGGAAGTGCGAATGGAGCCCTTGAAGGGCCAGCGGCGTCGCCATGATGCTTTTGACACAAGTCGTTTTCGTACACCCTTGCAGGAATGCGTTCTAATAAGGACAGGTGAGAACCACCCCACCAAAATGATGGGGGTTGTTAACATCCATCCCTCTTGCAGACCACTCTGAGCGCACCTGGTGAGTACCGCTTTGAATAAATCCACTCAAATTCTGTTTTTGTCCGCTTGAATGCGTCAGTCACATCATTTGGTTATGTTTATGCCAGAGCTGCTTGCGCGGACCCTGCTTGGAGTGGCGCAGAATGGTGCCCGTTGCAGGCTGACCCCTCATTTTGGCCGGTCTGCCTGCGACCTCATGCCACAGAACACATTCCAGCCGCACATATCGCAGGCTGCTTTGGCGGGCAAGGAATTACTGATGCCTTTTTCGGATCTGAATTTCAGTTCTTCATGACAATAACGACAAAATCTCTCCTGCAATTTCATGTTCGTTCGGGATGGATACGAGTATCCGGATGCGGGATTGCTTGAGACGTTGCAATCATTTCCGGCAACTGCGCTCAAACCCCTTCTGTTCAGAATTTTCAGTTTACTCGATTCCTTAACTGATTGATAAGCTATGATGTATTTCCCACTGCCAGACTCAACCCCTTAGGCATCCTAGCGGTTGCACTCGGCTAGTTTGGTAGCTGTCTGATAATCAATAGCGTTCTTCTAGCGGGTGAACTCAAACTCTTCACAGTTATGTGGGCTTGAGCGTACCTGGTCAGGGAACGAATGGTCCGGCAACAGCGGAAGCACCAATGGAGCCCTTGAAAGCTCCATGCAGCGCTTCCTGCTGTAGCCGCTGGCTTGGGTATAAGGCCAGCGGCGGTGCCACATTGCTTTTGCCTCATTGCTTTGCCAATCCGCATCTCCATCCCGTACAGGATTTCGCCGTTTCCTGTACGAACTGACTGATTTAGCTCGCTCCGTACAGGATTTAGCCATTTCCTGTACAGACAGTCTGGTCCTGCCCGTTCGGTACAGGATTTGCTCATTTCCTGTACGAGCAGTCTGATTTTGCCCGTTTCGAGCAGGTTTTGCCCCTTAACCTGCTCGTTTTGCCGGGAATCTTGCTGTTTCGAGCAGGTTTTGCCCCTTAACCTGCTCGTGGCGGAATAACAATTTTATTGTGAACATTAATTGGGCAGTGGATTTGCGGTATTTTGAAAAAAGCGGTAAATTGCAGGGTTAAATTCGGGTGAGTTGCAAGTATTAATGTCCTATGTTGCGCAAATCTCACGTAAGTACTTGAAAAGGAATTAGTTAAACTATAGCAAAACTTGAGGAATGTTATTGTTTGGCTCAAGACGAAATTTGAACTTCAATGCTGGAGCGAAGCAGGACGGAGATTGAGAAAACTCGAATGTGAATTACGTAGAACAATATTAGTGTAATGAGCAATAGTAAGAAAAACGCCAAGAAGAAAGGCGGTCTGGCAAAGACCGTAAAAAAGGTGCGTGGTGAAAAAAGCAGAATGGTCAAGGACCGCAAACGTAACGGCCGGAAACCTAGCGGCTTTGGCAAACTTGAGGATGTGGTAGGCACGGTTTCAATGGGAAGAGGAGGCTACGGCTTCGTTACCGTTGAGGGCAGAAAGGACGATATCTTCATTCCGGAAAAGAAGATGCACAGTGCGTTGAGCGGTGATACCGTGCGTGTTGCCGTAAAGGCCAGAAGAGATAAGTTTAGAGCAGGCGGCAATTCATTGGAGCAAAGAAATAATGGCCAGCGTATGGAAGGAGAGGTCCTTGCAATAGTTGAAAGGAGTAATATGCCGTACGTTGGATTGCTTCAGATCATTTACAAGACGGTATGGGTTATCATTGAAAGCAAGTCAATGCCATACGACATAAAACTTCCTTTCAGCGAGGAATTGCGAAAGCTTGAAGGCCACAAGGTTGCGGTGAAAATTGTGAGGTGGCGTGACGGTATGGACGCTCCGCTGGGTCAGCTTCTCGACGATCTTGGACTTCCTGGAGACAACGAGACAGAGATGCATGCAATCCTTGCAGAATATGCCCTGCCATATAAATTCTCCAATGAGGTTGAACAGGCCGCTGCGGGCATCCCGGTGAAGATTAGCAAGAAGGACATTGAAGAAAGACGCGATTTCAGAAAGACACTGACTTTCACAATTGACCCTGCCGATGCCAAGGATTTTGATGACGCCCTGAGTTTCAAGCAGCTGGAGAACGGTAATTTTGAAGTGGGCGTTCATATTGCTGATGTTACCCACTATGTTCTTCCGAACGACACCATAGATACGGAAGGATACCAGAGGGGAACCTCCGTATATCTGGTTGACAGGACGATACCAATGCTTCCCGAAGTTCTTTCCAACAATCTGTGTTCACTCAGGCCGGGGGAGGAGAAACTTACTTTCTCTGTTGTATTTGAATTGGATGAAAAGGCTAATATCAAGGATACCTGGTTTGGAAGAACCATTATAAAGTCAGACAGAAGATTCTGTTACGAGGAAGTTCAGGAGTATCTTGAAGACAATGCTCTGGCAAAGATGGGCGGACTTGACCGCAGCAGGCTTGAAGCGCTGAAACTTCAAGCAGCCGGAAAAGCCGCTTCATGTCCGGTATCAGGAAGTGCAGATGTAAACGGATCATCTTTGGAATGTACGGCCAATGCATTGGAAGAGGTTGAAAAGACTGTAAGGAAGAGAAGAAGTTCAGCCAAGGAAAAGGAGGTGTTTGCCGCCGTTGGCCAGTTGCAGAAACTTGCCGCAATCCTGAGGAAGAAAAGATTCTCCCACGGGGCGATAGAGTTCGAACGTCCGGAAATGAAGGTGCTTGTTGACCAGGAAGGCAAGCCGTATGATGTGATCCAGAAAATGAGTTTCGAGGCCAACTGGCTGATAGAGGAGTTCATGCTCCTTGCAAACAAGGCCGTTGCAACATACGTGGCAAAGATGAAGGCCAAGAAGACCTTTGTTTACAGGGTGCACGATGCTCCTGATATGGAGAAGATTGAGCAGTTGAGAGGCTTCATCCATCATTTCGGATACGCCATGGGACCAACGGAAAACGGCAAGTCCGTGGCAAAGGAACTTAACACCCTTATGAAAAAGGTAAAGTCAAAGCCTGAATCCAATGCCATTCAGATTCTTGCTTTGCGAAGCATGGCCCGCGCAAAATACACAACGGACAACATTGGCCACTATGGTCTGGCCTTTGATTACTATACACATTTCACTTCACCTATCAGACGTTACCCCGATATGATGGTGCACAGGCTGCTTGCAAGATATCTGGCCGGTGAGGAAAGCGTGGCTGCAAACAAGTGGGAGGATTTCTGCAAGTATTGCTCCAGCCGGGAGCAGCTTGCAACCGAAGCCGAGAGGGCAAGCGTGAAATACAAGATGGCAGAATATCTGCAGAGCAGGATAGGTCAGGAATTTGAAGGAACCATTTCAGGACTTACCGAGCGTGGCATCTACGTTGAGATTGAGCCAACTAAGATAGAGGGAATGGTAAGCCTGCGCGATATTACTACAGACTATTTTGAATTTGATGAGAAGGAATATACAATAACAGGCAAGCGCACGAAGAAAATATATCGCCTGGGTGACAAAGTCCGCATCAAAGTTCTCAAAGTTTCCTTGGAACAGCGCCTCATAGACTACACCCTGGTTTCAGAATATTGATTTCAGTCATATTTTGAAGCAGCAAGTTCGGTATAGCCCGGGAGCGGCGAAGTAGGGTTTGGGACGGAGTCCCATGGAAAAGCAATGACTGCTGCCATCCAACGGATTTAAAAAAATGAAAAATGGTCACGAAATAGGTGAAAATGTGACCAAATACATGCAACAAGTGGCAAATGGCCACGCTTTGAGCGATTATGTGCCCGAATGCAGCGGCAGGCACTGGAATATGAAAAAGCTTTGCCCAGGAAAGGCAAAGTTTTTCAGATGAAGTGCCTGACGCAAGACAACGGAATGAAAAATAAATCAGATAGAAAAAATATGAACAAAAAAGTACTTTTGATGATCCTTGACGGTTGGGGAATTGGAGAGAGCAATGAAAAGACGAATGCCATCTTTGCTCAAGGACAGCCGAATATAGATGCTTTGATTGCAAAATATCCACATAGCCAGCTTCTGGCCTGCGGAGAGAACGTTGGTCTGCCGGACGGGCAGATGGGCAACTCCGAAGTAGGCCACCTCAATATCGGTGCCGGCAGGGTTGTTGACCAGGATTTGGTAAAGATAAACAAGGCCTGCAGGAGCAACGAATCGCTGTTGGCTGTAAAGGAGATAAAGGCCGCATACGATTACGTTAAGGAAAGCGGCAAGGCTCTGCATTTCATGGGACTTCTTTCAGACGGCGGTGTTCACAGCACAATCAACCACCTGATAGCAATGATCAGACTTGCACACGCTTATGGTTTGAAGAAAGTTTACGTTCATTGTTTCATGGACGGACGTGACACCGACCCCAAGAGCGGCAAGGGCTTCATTGAGCAGCTTCAGAAAGTGATGAAGGAGGAGAAGACAGGAGAGATAGCATCAGTCATCGGACGCTTCTATGCCATGGACAGGGACAAGAGATGGGAGAGAATCAAGATTGCATACGACCTGTTGGTGAACGGCATAGGTGAGGTGACCTTCAATCCTGCCCAGGCCGTTGAGGCATCGTACAGAAAGGCGGAGGCCGATCCTGAGTTCAAGGGAACAGATGAGTTTTTATTGCCTATCGCTGTAAAGAAGAAAGGATGCAGGGGTGCTGTGAAGAATGTGGCTACCATAAAGAAGGATGATGCCGTGATTTTCTTCAATTACAGGAATGACCGTGCAAGGGAGATCACCCGCGTGCTTACCCAGGAGGATATGCCTGATATGGGAATGCATACAATGCCTTTGCATTACTGCTGTCTGACTCCTTACGATGAATCCTTCACGGGTCTGCATATTCTGTTCGACAAGGAGAACGTTCACAAGACATTGGGAGAGGTTGTTGCGGCTGCCGGGAAGCATCAGCTGAGGATTGCGGAAACTGAGAAATATGCTCACGTTACATTCTTCTTCAATGGCGGCAGGGAGCAGGTTTTCGAGAACGAGGACAGAATACTCGTTCCTTCACCTAAGGTTGCAACATACGACCTGAAGCCTGAAATGAGTGCATACGAGGTTGCCGACAAACTGATTGAGGCTTTGAAGACACAGAAGAACGATATGGTTATCCTGAATTTTGCGAACGGTGACATGATAGGTCATACAGCAGTATGGGAGGCTATGAAAACAGCTGTGAAGGTTGTTGATGAGCTTGCGGCCAAGGTTACCGAAGTTGCCCGTGAGAACGGTTACTCGGTGCTCATTACAGCAGACCACGGAAACTGTGACGAATACATAAATGCTGCGGGCAAGGTGAGCAACGCCCACAGCTTGAATCCGGTTCCTTTCATTGTGGTAGACAACGATGTGAAAGCGGTAAGGGACGGTATTCTTGCCGACATTGCTCCTACAATACTCAAGCTTATGGGAATTGCCCAGCCTGAGCAGATGACCGGTAAAGCGCTGATTGATTTCTAATACCAAGTACCATGCCTTTCGTACACCTTCATTGCCATACATATTATTCCATTCTTGATGGAGCCGCTTCAATAAGTTCACATTTCAAGAAGGCCGCTGCAGACGGTCAGCCGGCCATTGCCATAACCGACCACGGCAATATGTACGGAGTGAAGGAGTTCCTCAAGGTTGCAAAGGATTTCCCTGACGTAAAGCCTATCATAGGCTGCGAGGTTTACGTGAATCCTGAGGGACGTTTCTCAAAGCGAGGCAGGGAGGACCAGGGTGCCAACCATCTTATCCTTCTTGCAAAGAATATTCAGGGATATTACAATCTGGTGAAACTGGTGTCCCTGGGATATACGGAGGGCTTCTATTACAAACCCAAGATAGACAAGGAGCTGCTGGAGAAATATCACGAGAATCTGATATGCTCTTCAGCCTGTCTCGGCGGTGAGATTCCTCAGAAGATTCTCAAGGGAGACATTGCCGGAGCGCGTGAAAGCGTACAGTGGTACAGGGATCTGTTCGGAGATGACTATTATCTTGAGGTTCAGCTCCACAAGAGCGAGATACCTGGATATGCGGAGGATGTCTATCCTGCGCAGCTTGAGGTCAACAAGGTTATCTTCAGCCTTGCTCAGGAGCTCGGCGTGAAGGTGATTGCAACAAACGACGTGCATTTCACCTCAAAGGAGGACGGTCCGGCGCACGACCGCCTCATCTGCCTTACCACCAACAAGAATTTCACGGATCCCAACCGCCTGCATTACACCCAGCAGGAATACCTCAAGACAGAGGAGGAGATGAGAGCTCTCTTCCCGGAGCATCCGGAAGTCATAGACAATACCATCGAGGTGGCTGATAAGGTTGAAAGGTACAAGATAGACAGGGACCATGTCCTTCCTGTCTTTACACTGCCCGATGGTTTCACGGATTCAAACGACTATCTGAGACATCTTTGCTACAAGGGGGCTGAGCGCCTTTATCCTGATATGACCGATGAGATCAGGGAAAGGATTGACTTTGAGCTGGAGACCATAAGGAACATGGGTTTCCCTGACTACTTCCTCATAGTTCAGGATTTCATAAATGCAGCAAGGAATATTGGTGTATGGGTAGGTCCCGGGCGTGGAAGTGCAGCAGGAAGCGCAGTTGCATACTGTCTTGGTATCACCAGCGTTGACCCTATAAAGTACAATCTTCTGTTCGAGCGTTTCCTGAATCCGGAGAGAATCTCAATGCCTGATATAGACATTGACTTTGATGATGACGGACGTGGGAAGGTACTTCAGTATGTAGAGCAGAAATATGGCAAGGACCACGTTTCCCACGTTGTTACATTCGGTACAATGAAGGCCAAGTCGGCAATCAAGGACATGGCCCGAATAGAGCAGGTGCCTCTTGCCGAAAGTGAGCGTCTTGCCAAGCTTGTTCCCGATGCCTTTGACCCTGACATTGTAACCGAGAAGGACAATGACGGCAATGAGGTAAAGGTTGAGAAGAAGGTCAAGGTGAATCTCAAGAACTGTTTCGAGAGAGTGCCTGAACTGAAGGAGGCGCTGGAGTCCTCGGAGATTCCCAATGTTTCCGAAACGCTTGAATATGCCCGCAAGCTTGAAGGAACGGTAAGGAATACGGGTGTTCACGCCTGCGCTGTGATCATTGGCAGGGGCAATCTTACCGATTACATACCTATCTGTCTTGCAAAGGACAAGGATACCGGTGAGGACATGTGGGTGAGCCAGTACGAAGGCCAGTTCATTGAGGATGTTGGAATGCTCAAGATGGACTTTCTGGGACTCAAGACACTCTCCATTCTCAAGGAGGCGGTAAGGAACATAAAGAAGCACAGGGGTGAGGATCTTGACATTAGCAGGATTCCTATTGATGACAGGCAGACTTACGAACTTTTCGGACGCGGCGAAACAATAGCCACGTTCCAGTTCGAGTCCGAGGGAATGCAGATGTATCTCAGACAACTCAAGCCTTCACGTTTCGAGGACCTGATTGCAATGAACGCTCTTTACAGGCCGGGGCCTATCGAGTACATCCCGAGCTTCATAAACAGAAAATTAGGAACGGAGAAGATTGAGTATGACCTGCCGGAAATGGCCAGCATACTTGAAGATACATACGGTGTTACGGTATATCAGGAGCAGGTAATGCTTCTGAGCCAGAAACTTGCCGATTTCACCAAGGGCCAGGCTGACGGTCTGCGCAAGGCCATGGGTAAGAAGAAACTGGACAAGATGATGGAGTACCAGCAGATTTTCATGGAGCAGGGCCAGAAGAACGGCCATCCGCAGAACATGCTGGAAAAGATATGGACAGACTGGAAAGCCTTTGCGGAATACGCCTTCAACAAATCGCACGCCACCTGCTATGCATGGGTGGGATATCAGACAGGATACCTCAAGGCTCATTATCCTGCCGAGTTCATGGCAGCCAACCTTTCAAGCAACCTCAACAACATCACCGAGCTCATAAAGTTCATGAAGGAATGCAAGCGCATGGGCATTGCGGTGCTTGGTCCAGATGTGAACGAGAGTGATTTGAACTTTTCTGTGAACAAGGACGGCAACATACGCTTTGGAATGGCCGGCATCAAAGGAATGGGCTACAATTCAGTTGAGGCTATCATCAAGGAAAGGGAGAACGGCCCGTACAAGGATCCGTTCGATTTCATTGAAAGGACCGCAGGCAAGGGAAACATGAACAGGAAGGCGCTGGAATGCCTTGCTCATTCAGGAGCATTCGATTCAATGAATGTGAAAAGGGATGTATTCTTTGCAGTTACAGCAGATGGCGGAACTTTCATTGACACTCTTGCCGCATATTCTTCAAAAATAGCCGAGGATTCCTTCTATGCCGGCAATTCGCTGTTCGGAGACGATATCACGCTCAAGCCTGTACGTCCGGACATTCCGGAAACGGCACCAGTGAACATTCTTGAAATGCTCAAGGTTGAGAAGGAACTGGTTGGCATATACATTTCAGCACATCCGCTCGATCTTTACAGATTCGAGATGGACCATTTCACCACCTGTCCCGCAAACAAACTTGCACAGATGCGTGAGGATGCCGCAACAACGCCTGCACTTCAGGGGGCAATGCTGATGGTTGGCGGCCTGGTTACTACAGTGGCAAAAAAAATGTCGCTCAAAGGTCAGCCTTGGGCGCAGTTCACACTTGAGGACTATGCCGGAAGCCATGAATTCAGGGTGTTCGGCAAGGATTATGAAAGATACGCCCCTCTTCTTGAAGCAGGCCAGGCCGTATTGCTGAAAGTTCAGCTCCAGCCAAAGAATTATACAAAGAACCAGGACTATTCAAAGAAGGAAGAAGAGAACAAGGGACCTGTGGAATGCGACATTAAAATCCGCAACGCAATGCTTCTTGCAAACGCCAGGACAGACTTCCTCCATTCCTTTGAAATCCATCTGCCGGTTGAAATGATAAATCCTGCTTTCAGGAAGGAGTTCGTAAAGGCCCTGAAGACCAATAAGGGAGACAAGCTTCTTTCCATCAAGGTTCTGTGCGCAAAGGAAGGCATAGCTCTTGACTGCTTTTCACGCAAATACAAGACTAACGCATCGGATGAACTTATGGAGTGGCTTGACACCAATAAGATAAGGTACGAAACCCTCTGTGACATGAGCCGGTTCTAGCGGCTTCCTGCATTTATTTCTCCACCTTTTTTACCTCGATGGTTCTGTCAGACACCTTTTCCAGTGCTTTTGCAAGAGAATCGGCCTCGGCTTTCTTTGTGAAGATACCAACCAGATAAACGCTTGAACCGCCATCAGCGCCTTTTGAAATGTCTTTTTCCGTATTTGACCGGATGGCCTGAAGAACGTTCTGAGGCAATGTTTCATATCCTGAGATGACCACCTGGTATGTGGCGTTCTTGTTTTCCTTTTCCTCTATTGCCCTGGCATTCCTTATGCTGGTGGATTTCCTGTTGTTGTAGGCCACAAGCTGGGAGCCGGGGAAACCGTGTTTCTTCACGGCGTTTATGTTTGACATTGCATCCTTGTAGGATCTGAACAAACCAACGGAGTAGATGTATTTCCCGGTGCTGCCCCTGCGTTCATATACCGGAGCAAGCCCCTTGAAGGCTTTCTCAGTCTGTTTCCTGCTTACAACGAACAACTGGATCTGATATATGAGCCCGCCCGGGAAATCCTCTGTACTGAGAATTTCAGGGGTCGTTTCCGCAATTCTGAAATTTGTATCTTCCTCCAGCTCCGCATCCTCGAAAGCCATAGCCGGCCATTTACCGTAACTGCCTGATTTCCATTCAACCTTCTTTTCGGCAAGTTCTTCCTCCTGCTCCGTTTCTTCAGGTGCGGTAACAAATATGCCCTTTGACAGGAAATCAAGTTCAAGTTTCTGGAGTTCAGCCGAAGCTTTCTGCTCCCTTGCGCCTATTTCAACAAGCCTGCTTTCCAATTGATGTATTTTCTGTGCGAGTGCCTGTGCACCTGCAGGGTCTGAAGATGCAATGGTATTATATGTGTCCCTGCTTTTCTCCAACTGCTCGTTAACATTGCGGATGGTGTCCTGTATGTGCCTGATACCCATTACTGCCCTGTTGTAGTTCATCTGTTCCGAACTCTGGGCGCCCTGCCGGTTTGAACCGTTGTTGTCGTTGGATTTTATTTTCAACTTGAAAAGATTATTGGCCTCCGCCTGAGTTACGGACTTCTTTACAGGAAGGTTTTCAATGTCAAGTATGTAAATGGATACCTTTCCGTTTGTAAGGAAACGGTCGGAAATCAGTTCCGCTTTAGTGTGGTCATGGTTAGGGGAATAGAAGTATTCGTTTGAAGGTGAGGAATACGGTATGCCCAGATTCTGCGGCAGGCCCCATTCGCCGCTTTCTTCATCAAGGTAACTCACGAAAACGTCATATTTTCCGAGCCCGCTGTATCCGTTTGAAGCAAAGTACAGTTCCTTGCCATTGTCTGACAGTCTGGGGAACACTTCATTTCCTGCAGAAACAAGATTTTCGCTGGCGAATTTAGGTGTGCTCCATAGCGTGTCGTTCAGTTTTTCCATCTGATATATGTTCCAGCTGCCGGATTTGTCAGGTGCGCTGAAAACGAACTGGTCCGCATTATCAGGGAAATACATCACTGCGAACATGCTTGCAAGGCTTGAATCCGGAACATCGCCGCAGAACTGCCTGAGAAGTCTTTCCGGAGTCTGTTTCCAGCTTCCGTTCTCTGCAAAGGGGTCATTCAGCACGAAATCCTTCAGCGCCATGGTCCTATATTCAATGACCTCCGGCGCCGATACATATTCAAGGAAAATTCTGGAACTGCCGGTGTTTTCATTGGATTGTGTTTCCTGTGCGCGGGCGGGCTGAAACGAAAGCAGAAACGCAAGAATTGCAGAAATTGAAAGCCTGATATAGTGATTCCCAATCATAAGAGTCAAAAATAATTGGAACAAAGGTACTAATTATCTTCCTTTATCAAGAAAAAATTATAAATTTGCAACCTATTTTGTGCAACCATGCACAAAAGCGTAAAATGGAAATTACAAAATATAAAAATTAAACGATATGCAAAGTAAAGGTGCCATTACAACAGTGGTGATTTTATTCGTGTTGGCCTGTTTGTACCAATTATCCTTCACATGGGCCAATTACCATCAGGAAAACAAGGCTGCACAGGAAGCCGTTGTTGCTGTTGAGAACGCAAAGCTTACAGCCGAGTATGCAAAAGTTCCTGAGAATGAGAAGGCGTACTACCTTGATTCCATCGGAAAGGAAAGACAGAGGTTCTACACAGATTCAATAACTCCTGAGGTTGTTTACCTTGGTTATACATTCAAGGAGGTTAAGGAAAAGAACATCAACCTCGGTCTGGACCTCAAGGGCGGTATGAACGTAATGCTTCAGGTTCAGCTTCAGGATCTTGTAAAGGCATTGTCCGATTACAACCAGACTCCTGAATTCATAGCTGCACTTGATGCCGCCAAGGAGAAATCAATAGATTCAAGAGACGATTACATAACCCTGTTTGCAGAGAGCTGGAAAGAGTGCTCGAACGGAAAGAGACTCGCATCCATTTTCGGAACAATTGACATGAAGGACAAAATTCAGCCTTCTACAACAGACGAACAGGTAATCCAGGTGCTCAGGGACGAGAGCGAGAGTGCAATTGCAAACTCATTCAACGTATTGAGAAACCGTATCGACCGTTTCGGCGTTACACAGCCTAACATCCAGCGTATTGGCAATACAGGAAGAATCCTTGTTGAGCTTCCTGGCGTAAAGGAGCCTGAGCGTGTAAGAAAACTCCTTCAGGGAACAGCTTCACTCGAGTTCTGGCCTACATTCGAGAACCAGGAGATATTCCCTTATCTCCAGCAGGCGAACGTAGCGTTGAAGGAATATCTCGCAGAGCTTTCAGATACCGTTTCTTCAGATTCCGCAGCAGTTGCAGAGCCCGCAGCCGCAGCCGATTCCACAGATTCTGACGATATTCTTGCACAGGCGATAGCAGCTGATTCAACATCTGATGCAAGTTTGGAGCAGTTCAGAAAGGAGTCACCGCTCTTTGCAGTGCTGAACCCTATGTACTATCAGGGTCAGATAGCTCCAGGCGCATGCATAGGTATGGCTCACTACAAGGATACTGCAAAGATCAACCAGTACTTTGCAATACCTGCCATCAGACAGATATTCCCTGCCGAATTCGTTCCAATGTGGACAGTAAAGGCAAGTGACAGGGATGCGAGCGGCATTTATTTCGAACTTGTGGCCATAAAGAAAGGTACAAGAGACGGCAAGGCTCCTCTTGACGGTGGTGCCGTTACAGATGCAAGCGTTGCATACGGCAACACAGGCGCATCTCCAATGGTTGATATGGCAATGAACGCAGAGGGTTCAAGAATCTGGGCAAGACTTACAGCCGACAACCTCGGCAAGCAGATAGCGGTTGTTCTCGACGGTATGGTTTATTCATATCCTACAGTGCAGAGCGAGATCACAGGCGGCCGTTCACAGATTACAGGTCACTTCACAGTTGAAGAGGCCACCGACCTTGCAAACGTTCTCAAGAGCGGTAAGCTTCCTGCACCTGCAACAATCGTTCAGGAGCAGGTTGTAGGACCATCGCTGGGTCAGGAATCAATCAATGCAGGTATGACCTCATTCGTTCTTGCATTCATCCTCGTGCTCATCTATATGGTTCTCTTCTACAGCGGAGCAGGTATGGCGGCATGTGTTGCACTTCTCTGCAATGCAGTTCTTCTTATGGGTTCTCTCGCAGGCTTCGGCGCAGTTCTCACCTTGCCTGGTATTGCAGGTCTCGTACTTACAATGGGTATGGCGGTTGATGCCAACGTTATCATATACGAGCGCGTGAAGGAGGAACTCCGTGCAGGAAAGCAGCTCAGGCTTGCAATCCACGACGGTTACAGGAACGCTTATTCAGCAATCATAGACGGTAACCTCACAACCATAATAGTAGGTATCATCCTCATGGCCTTTGGTTCAGGTCCTGTAAAGGGATTCGCAACAACATTGGTAATAGGTATTGTCACATCAATGTTCACATCAATCTTCGTTACAAGACTTATCTTCGAGGCAAGACTTTCAAGGAACAAGAACATCACTTTCGACAACAAGTTCTCAAGGGACTTCCTGCAGCATACCCACATCAACTTCATTAGCCTGCGCAAGTATGCGTATGTCATTTCAACAGTAATTGTAGTGATTGCAATAGGCTCAATGGTATTCAAGGGCTTCTCCTACGGTGTTGATCTCAGCGGTGGTAGAACATACGTTCTCCGTTTCGACAAGAACGTTACACCTGAGCAGGTGCGTGAAGCGGCAAACGAGGCATTCGGCGAGACAGTTGAGGTTAAGCAGTTCGGTGGCGGCAGCCAGATGAAACTCACAACCAAATACAAGATTGAAGACGAAAGCAAGGAGGTTGATCAGGAGGTTGAAGGTCTGCTTTACAATGCACTCAAGGGCCTGTATGCAGAGGATATGTCACTTTCAGACTTCACATCAACACTTGACAACCCTAACGGTATCATAAGTTCCGACAAGGTTGGTCCTACAATTGCAAACGATATGAAGAGGGATGCTGTGATTGCCGTATTCCTGGCACTTCTCGGTATCTTCATTTACATTACTATACGTTTCAAATACTGGACCTGGGCTACAGGCGGCATCATTGCACTTGCACATGACTCAATAATTGTAATCGGATTCTTCTCATTGTTCTCAGGCATACTTCCATTCAGCCTCGACGTTGACCAGACATTCATTGCAGCGGTTCTTACAATCATAGGTTACTCAATCAACGATACCGTGGTTATCATGGACCGTATCCGCGAGTATAGAAGACTGTATCCTAAACGTGACCTCAAGACCAACGCAAACGACGCTTTGAACAGCACACTTGCCAGAACATTCAATACATCAGCTTCCACATTGGTAGTAATGGTTGCTATTGCAATATTCGGCGGTGAGGTTATCAGAGGATTTGCAGTGGCCCTCACACTCGGTATCATTATCGGTACTTACTCTTCAGTATTTGTTGCTACTCCTCTTATGTACGACTTCACAACAAGGATTGATCAGAAGCGTAAGGCAAAACAGTTGAGCAAATAACATCTTAAACATAATTCTATGATCAGTACAATAAAGAAATCTTTATTTATTGTATCACTTACATTCTGGGCTACAGCTTCTGTGGCCCAGACTGGTAATTATGCAGGCAGGGAGCAGGCCAAGGACGGCGGTATCTCCAGCAGCATGCTTGAAGTTATCAGAACAGGGTACAATGCTACACCGGCAGAGAAAGCTGTAAGGAACGCTCTGGCTGGTACCTCTATTCAGGTTTTGGCTTCAACAGCCGAAAACAGCTTCATAAAGGATACCCACTTCTCAAATGTTGTAAAGACAAAAGGTATCACCAACCAGATGTCCAGCGGACGTTGCTGGTTGTTCACAGGCCTTAACGTGCTCCGTGCAAAGGTCATTGCAAAATATGACATGCCAAAGTTCGAGTTCTCACAGAACTACATCAGTTTCTATGACCTTCTTGAGAAATCCAACCTTTTCCTTCAGGGAGTCATTGACACAAAGTCCCTTCCTTTCGAGGACAGGAACGTAGATTGGTTGTTCAAGCATCCTATAGGTGACGGCGGTCAGTTCACAGGCGTTGCAAACCTCATTACAAAATATGGTCTTGTTCCAAAAGAGGCAATGCCTGAAACCTATCAGAGTACACATACAGCAGATATGCGTTCAATCCTTTCACAGAAACTCCGCGAGTTCGGTCTTGCACTCAGGAATGGCAAAGACAAGGATCTGCAGAGCATGAAAGTGAAAATGCTCACCGAGATATATTCAATTCTTACAAAATGCCTCGGCGTTCCTCCAACACAGTTCACATACACCCGTTACGATTCAAAGAACGTTCCTGTTGAGACAAAGGAATATACGCCTGCACAGTTCTACAAGGAGTTTGTGGCCGAGGATCTGGAGAACAATTACATTATGGTTATGAACGATCCTTTGCGCGAGTACGGAAAGGTTTATGAAATAGCATACGACCGTCACGTTTACGATGGACACAACTGGGTATATCTGAACCTTCCTATCGAAAAGATAAAGGAAATGGCAATTGCTTCAATCAAGGACAATACTGCTTTGTATTTCTCCTGCGACGTTGGCAAGTTCCAGAACAGGGAGCTCGGTCTGCTTGATTTGAACAACTATGATTACGCATCTCTCTTCAACACCACATTCCCAATGGACAAGAAGCAGAGGGTTATGACAGGTGCCAGCGGATCTTCGCACGCTATGACACTCATAGCAGTTGACCTAGATGAAAATGGTGTTGCAAAGAAGTGGATGGTAGAGAACAGCTGGGGTGAAAGAAGCGGTTACAGAGGCAATGTAATCATGACAGACGAGTGGTTCAACGAGTATATGTTCCGTCTAGTAGTTGAGAAGAAATACGTTCCAAAGGACGTTCTCAAGATGATGGATCAGAAGCCTGAACTCCTTCCAGCCTGGGACCCTATGTACCTGGACGAAGACTAAGATACATTGAAGATATGAATCCGGAAAAACGACTGCTTTCCCTGGATACACTGAGAGGATTCGACATGCTTTTCATAATGGGGCTGTCGTCATTCGTTGCTGCGGTCTGCGCCCTTTTCCCTGAAGGATCCGAGTGCGCACTTGCACAGAACATGTCTCACGTTTCCTGGGACGGCTTCCGTCACCACGATACAATATTCCCGCTATTTCTTTTCATAGCGGGAATTTCTTTTCCCTTCTCCTATGCAAAGCAGCTTTCTTCAGGTGCTTCACGCAGGAAAATCTATCTCAAGATTTTCAAGCGCGCCGCTGTGCTGATTCTTCTGGGACTTGTTGTGAACGGATTGTTCAAGTTCCACTTCGATAAGCTCAGGGTTGCAAGCGTGCTGGGACGCATAGGTCTTGCCTGGATGTTCGCCGCTCTGCTCTTCATCAATTTCAAGCGGGTAACCAGAATAGTGATTGCCGCCATCGCCCTGGTAGGGTATTGGATTGTAATAAGGTACATTCCGGCGCCGGATGCTCCCGGTGCGGATCCGCTTTCGATAGATGGCAACTTTGCAGGATATGCAGACAGACTTATCCTCCCCGGAAGGCTTCTTTACAATGGTGGGAAATTCGATCCTGAAGGTCTGTTCTCAACTATTCCTTCCATTGTTACGGCAATGCTGGGAATGTTTACGGGCGAATTCGTGCTCTCGGATAGAAAGGGGCTCACGGGAGAGAAGAAAAGCCTGTATATGGCTGTTGCAGGAATTGTCATGCTTGCTGCCGGCCTGCTGTGGAGTCTTGATTTCCCTCTTAACAAGAAATTATGGTCAAGTTCCTTTGTGCTTGTGGTTGGTGCATATTCGCTGCTCATGTTCGCCCTTTTCTACTACATCATTGATGTAAAGGGATTTACTAAGTGGACATTCCCTTTCAAGGTGGTTGTATGAATTCCATCACCATTTACATAGCGCAGTCGGTCATAGGTTTTTCCGGCATTGCAGCTTTCTTCCTTTCAGGCGTTACGGAACTTTGTTCCGAGCCTTGGGCCAATGTTGTGAACAAACTGGGCTATATGATTGTCTGCTGGCTGTTCCTGTATTTCCTTTACAGGAAGAAAGTGTTCTTGAAAGTTTAGTATTATGAAACGTATTTTTTTGTTGCTCATTGTTTTTTCTGTGCTGTTCGAGGCCTGTTCTAACAATAATTCACAGAAAGCTTCCGTGTTTGCCCCTGAATTCCTTAAGTCAGGTGACAGCATAGCGCTCATTGCCCCGGCATATCCTGTACCTGATTCAATGGTGAAGGTATGTTGCGGAATGCTTGAAAGTTTCGGACTTGTCCCGGTTATCGGTCCTAACGCTTACAAGGTTCATCCCGCAGACACCATGTACCACGGAGCGCGTTATGCAGGAACCCCTGCGGAAAGGGCGGCTGATTTCAAATGGGCGTTCGAGGACAGAAGCATAAAGGGAATCATCAGCCTGACCGGCGGATATGGTTCCATACACGTCCTGCCTTACATTTCAAACGAGTTGATTTCCAACAATCCGAAATGGTTCGTTGGCTGCAGCGATATCACCACTCTTCTGCTGGCTTCTGTTGCATCAGGAGTGATGAGCGTTCACGGCAGCATGTGCCTGGCCATTGCCAGCAAAGGACTGGAGGACGAGGGCAATCTTGCCACCATTGAACTCCTTATGGGCAAAGTCCCTTCCTATACCCTACCTGGCGATAGTTTGAATATAAGCGGTGAGGCCGAAGGCATCCTGGTAGGCGGCAACATGACCAACATAGTACCTGTGCTCGGGACTGAATACGATGCATTTGCTGGACACGACTGCATTCTTTTCATAGAGGAGGTGGGAGAGAGCATGCATTGCATAGACCGTCAGCTGAGTGCAATCCTGCTGCATCACAAGGACAGGATAAAGGGCGTTATTGTAGGGGAGTTCGTTGGCTGCGGCGATGAGTTCGCATACAGGAGCGTTGAGTCAATGATACACGATGCCCTCAAGGACCTGGGCATTCCTGTATGTTTCGGTTTCCCTGCAGGGCACGGCAAACGCAATTTGCCGCTTGTTGAAGGCGCTATGACCAGAATCTGCGTGCCTGCATCAGACTCTGCATCCGTTGAGCAGGTTGTTGGCTTGTAGCAGGACTACCAGTTCTTGAATGGATGCCTGAGCAGCTGTGAGTTGAAATAGCGTTTATCATACGACACTTCTTCACCGAGCCACGACGGGCGGATGAACTCCTCGTCTTCGCTGCCCAGTTCGATTTCAGCCACAACAAGACCTTCGTTGCTACCGTGGAAAACATCAACCTCAAAAGTATGTTTTCCTGCGGGGACAAGATTCCTGGTCTTGTCTATCACGGTGCTTCCGCATAAGGAAATCATCTGCCTTGCCTGTTCCAAAGCTATTTCTTCCTCCCACTCAAAACGGCTGATGCCCTTTGGCTTGCCTTTTATGGTAAGGTAGCCTTTGTTGCCACGGATACGGACTCGAACAATCTTGTTTGTATTTGTACTCAAATAACCTTGCACAATATGCACGGACTCTGTAACCTCCGGCATGAAATCTCCTCTTACCAGGAACTTCCTTTCAATTTCCATAATTTTGAACGAATTTGTAATACTATTATAACAATTAACCATGTATCAATTGTTGTTCATTGATTCAGCAATTCCGTACGGCAGGTAAAATTACATTTTTCTTTGTTGATTTATCAGCGTAATAATTATTTTTACATAAATATTTCTGCATAAAATGAAAATACTCATTGACAACGGACATGGTATGGAGACTCCGGGCAAATGCAGCCCAGACGGATTATTCCGCGAATATGCATATACACGTGAAATAGCTGCACGAATTGTTGCACGCCTGTCAAAGCTGGGCTACGATGCGGAACTTCTTGTGCCGGAATCAAGGGATGTTCCTTTAAGGACACGCTGCCGCAGGGCGAATATGATATGCAATGCAATGGGAAAGGAGAACGTGCTGCTGGTATCGGTACACGTGAATGCGGCTTCGTCAGACGGTCAGTGGCACAATGCTTCCGGCTGGAGCGCATATACAACGGAAGGTGTCACCAGTGCTGACTTGCTGGCCTTTGACTTGTATGAGTCCGCAAAGAAGTACCTTAAGGGTCAGAAGATACGTATGTTCAATGGTTCCGACGAACCGGACTTTGAGGCCGGTTTCTACATTTTGAAACATACAAGTTGTGCTGCGGTACTCACAGAAAACATGTTTCAGGACTGCGCAGCCGATGTTGCTTTCCTCCAGAGCGAAAAGGGCAAGGAAGCCTTGGTCAAACTGCACGTGGAAGGAATATTGCGGTATATCGGGTAAGCAGCGATTTGTTTTCGGAATTTATTGAATTACATATTATTCCTTATGCCGGTTTAGCATAAATTTGTATATTTGCCAAGAAACGGTTTGTATCTATGCCTACACTTTTCATCGTATTCGGATTTATTTTCAAGTTTTACTCTGATGACCATACTCCTGTTCACGTACATGTGATTAAGGATGGGAACGAGGCGAAATACAATGTTGAGCCGACTGTGGTGCAGGTTTTCAATCACGGTTTCAAGAAGCACGAGATTTCAATGATTGAAAGCGTCATTGAAGAGAATGTCAATGTCATCAAAGAAAGGTGGCAGGAGTATTTTGGCCAGGGGAAATAGTATGAAGCATTACATCACAAAAGTTTGGATTGAATCCGGCCACGTTTATGCACAAACCCGTGATGGTCTTGTGGCAAGTTATGCTGTTTCTCTTTGGAAAAGGCTTGCATCTGCCACAGATCAGCAGCTTAACGATTTCTATCTTTCTTATACAGGAATTCATTGGCCTCAGCTTGATGAAGATCTCAGCTTCGAAGGCATGTTTCATTCTGCCGGTCTGTGTGACAGAACGTCTACCGAAGATTCCGTCTGCTACATCAATTAGATTCCTTTCCAATGCCTTGACTCCATATAGGCAAGCTTTGTTTCATAATTCCAGCCCAGCGGGCCAACAGCGCCGCCTTGAAAACGAAAAAGGCACTTGTCATCGTATGGAATACATTCAACATCATCAATGAATTTCTGCATTGTCCCCTTTGGGTTATTATCCTCTTTTATATCCAAAGTCGCAGTAATCAGGGAAATGAGTTTCAACAGAAATGCAGCCGATATTCTTCAGCGATTTTCTTATATGTTCAAATGCCTGGCTATCAAGTCCTGCCAATCCGCATAGCGAGTCTATTCTCTGAGCATTCAGATTATCATCATAATACCCCACCCGGCGATAGTGGTTGGAAGAATCGGCAACGAAAAGTTTTCGAGTTCATTTCTTATAGCCTCGTATTTGGTTTCCATTTTATGTTCGTCACATCTGTACATAGGAACCCGTATAAGGGGGAATGATATGATAAGAACAAGGCTGACAGCTGCAAGAGCGAGTTTCAACTTCCCCGAAAATTCATTTTTGAATTCCCCGCGGGCAAGTGTCCCGATGATAGCAACAAGAGCACATATCACCATTATTATCAACAATGGGGAAACGGCAATCAAAGCCCAAAAACCCATATCCGGCCATATCCACAATGTAAGAATCGCCAGAAAGACAAAGAATAGAGGAATCATTGGATCCAGTCTTTGACCATGGTTTCTTCTCCGCTCCAAGTTACAAATATCTCAAAGCCAGAATAGTTTGCGTTGGAGATATTCACATAATATCCGTCCTGTCCTACATATATGGTTCCGAATAACGGATAGGAGGAAAAGAACCACCTATCGCCCCAATGCGCGCTCAATGCAGGAACATATTCGTTTATCATACTTCTTCTTCTTTTCTCTCGCTCTTCCCTTTCCTCATCTGTAATCTCGTGAACCTCCTTACTTTCCTTGGGCGCATCCAAAAACGTTGCCAGCAGTTTTTCTGCTTCCGGTATTAAATAAAGTACAGGTTTTTCTATTTCAATCCTGGGAGTGAAATAAGAAATGGATTCAGGAAGAACTTCTTTTGACAGGGTATATATACAATCATGTGCCTCAGGAAATCTGGCACTTAATTTGTCCGGATGTATTTCGCAGTTGAATTTCACCACCTTGACAGTATATGGTATAGCAATGTATTTACATGTGTCCGGGTTTCCTGACACGGTGTCTCTTTCACTATGATATTTTAGAAAGAATTTGGCGAAAATATCATTGTATTGGCTGCCTTGCGCCCCTTTGGCTATCAACCTGGACCACTCTTCCCATTCACTGAAGAAACGGGGAATATCGTTGGTCTTTTCATAACGCAGATTGTGCCAGCTCGGGAAATTCGTGATACGTGAATGATTTGTCTGAGCATATGAACCGGTATTGCCAAAAATAACAATCACCGAAATTAACAGGATGATCTTTTTCATAATGATTAATCCTCATTTGTCTGGTTTCACTAAAGTAGAATTTCGGGTCGCCTTGAATTTGCTTACAAGCCCGGACCATGTATCCCAGCCATGCTTTTCTGCAAGGTCTGAAATAAGCAGAGGGAGGAGAAATGCTACACCTTTTATAACATAGTTCCAGAAACTGCCTTCAGTTGCTTTCCCAAATAATTCATCGGACACAACTATGAGCAAGATGTACAGGACCAACATAATGGGATATTTCAGGATTTTGCTCTGATTCTTCATAATGAGGTTATATCATTCAAATTGCTATTTGTTTGTGTAAAGATACACAAACTTTTCAAACGGGGCATATTCGCTCTGGTGATAGATATGTCACTCTTTCATAAAAAATGTCCAGGTGACCAAAAATTACGATTGATTGGTGACACGAAGATGTGTGGATGAGGCAGTACGGAGGCTAATCAGCGGCGGTGCAGAGTGCATCCTGCATACGAACCTGCAAACAAGAAAAATACCTGTCCATACAAGACCGTCAAGAATGCGCTGTGACAGCGGACACTTGGACAGGCCTCACCGGAAAGGGTACACCTGTCCACCGAAACCTTGCAGGAATGCACTCTGGCAAAGTTCGCATGGACAGGTCTTTTTCGGGCAGTGATGCAAGGTGCGAACTATTTGCTAAACCAAAAATCACCGTCCACGTTTATTGGCCTTGAATGGTCTTGTGAGGCGGATTGGCGTGGATGGTGAGGCAAAATTGTCTCATCGTCCACGCTTACCATCGCCAGAGTGTGGTGTGGTGCATTCAGGCGTGGATGGTGATTTTCGGTTTATGCTACGCCTTGTACTCTGGCACTTTGGCATTCTGCCACTTGCCCGAACACAGGGGTTTATGCATGATTCCACTTCCGGGTGCAGGATAGTTTTTTTTGCGGTACTCACGAACAGGTATTCCAGGACACTTTGCTGTGGGTGGGTGAGTACGGGACGCCTTTTTAAAGCGGGTGGTTCTCAATATGCCACTCTAAATACGTGTCTGGCAGTGGTTGCTGAATACCGTACACCTTATTTATGATAACGTCTGAGCGAAAAAGGCAAGGAAGCCTTGGTCAAATTGCACGTGGAAGGGATAATGCAGTATATATGGGAATTTAAACGGTGGATTCTAAATAAGAATAGAGTAAAAAGGAAATGTACCCATTACTGTCTAAATAAGAAATAGAACTATTTAAGAAAGTTTGCTTGGTTTCCTCATTCGTATCCGAATGCATGAGAATGTCAGTAAAGGTTTCCAGAGCCTTGTCGGAAAAATGCTTTTGTTCTACAAGCCATAGTATGGGATTTTCTTGCTGGAGGACTTCGTCAATGTTCAGATCAAGCCCGGAATCAAAAATCGCCGATTTAACATCTTCAATAGGAATTGACTTCCGTTGTGTTCCATAAAGTCCAAGACGCCTGGCTATCTGAACCATCATCTCGCCAATGCGGTCAATTTCCCTTATGATGTAATCTTCCATAAATTGCTATTTGTTTGTGTAAAGATACACAAACTTTCCAAAAGGGACATATTTGTGTTGCCAATCATTTGTGTACTGTGTCAACTGTGCTCAATACCTGATGGGATATGGGTATTGAGCATGCTTTGATTTGTAACCAATTGATAATCAGTAGTGAAATTTTGATCACCATGCTCAATACCCATCAGTAGAGTGTATTGAGCACACTTCCGGGTGCAGAATCAGGCTTTTCGCACCCGGAGAGTGGCAAAATGCATGTTCCGGGTGCGAAAACGGCTTTTTTGCACCCGGATCAGGAAGAACTGGTAAATCCATGCGAATATGTCAGATATCAGATATTTTTTATAAATTGCTATGAATTTACCGCCAGCTCCGAAGGAACGTTTCATTCCGCCGGTCTGTGCGGCAGAACGTCCACGAACATCACATAACATATTGATATGAAACTTCTTTCAGCCACGGCAATTATGGTATCCGCAATTATCAGTCTGGCAGCGGCGGGCTGCAACAGCACAACGGAAAATACAGTTTCCGACGAGGAACTTGGTAATGTCTATCAGCAGTTGAAAACCATATATGAAGATGACCTGAGCCACCGGGTGATCCAGCCTGCTGAAGGTTATTTGAAATACCCGTATCTTATACCATCGGGGTACTATAAGCAGATGTGGGACTGGGACGGTTTCTTCATGGGGAATTATTTCTGTTCAAAGGGCAAACCTGAGTATCTGCGTTACTGGGCTTTGAATCTCATTGAGGGCATTGATGAGAATGGTTATGTTTCGGGCTGCGCCACCACAAAGGGGCCAAGGCCTATCTTCGGTGATTTCTCAATGAAGCCTTTCCTCTCGCAGGGTGTCTTTCTGGCTTCACAGGCTTCAGGGGATTTTTCCTGGATTGAGCCTTACTATGACAAGCTCTGCCTTGCACTTGAATATCGCGAGCGCACCCAGCAGGATGAAGCCACAGGTTTGTTCTTCTGGCAGATTGCCATGCAGAGCGGTGCCGACAACAATGTTGCTCTCAATTATTTCAAGGAGGACAAAAGATCGTTCCTGGCCTGCGATGCAAGCGCTTTGCAGATGAGGGAGTACAAGGCTCAGGCGCTGATTGCCGGCAAACTGGGCAGGGAGGAGGACAGCAGAAAGTATATGAAGAAGGCGGAAGAGCTCAAGGAGAGGATTATGGAATACCTGTGGTGCGAGGAAGATGGCATTTTCTACAATGTTGACAGGGAAACAGGAAAACACTATCGCCGTGTATCATATTCATGCTTTGTTCCTCTGATTGATGAAATTGCTTCACAGGAGCAGGCTTCTTCAATGATACGCCGCTACCTTCTGGAGCCTTCCTGCATGAAGTCCTGCTATGGCTTCCGCAGCCTTTCCGCAAAGGACCCTGACTACAACAACAAGAACATGATAAATCCTTATTCCAACTGGCAGGGTCCGGTATGGCCTGTTGCGAACTACATCTATTCAATAGGCCTTCATCGCTATGGTTTTGATAATGAACTGCGATGGCTTGGCCTGACTCTTGGAAAGCTGATGCTGGAGGATTATGGCAAGTATGGCAGCCTTCACGAGAGTTATGACGCTGAGACAGGCGGTCCGCTCGCCCCTGCGGATACATATGTAGATGAGAACGGAAAGTTCATAGGCTTTGTAAGCTGGAACCTGTGCGTTGAGAATATCCTTTCGGGCGTTGTAAACGATGACTGGATGACGCTGGAACTGAGCGAGGGTGAAGCTGTCAGCGGCACTTCAAGGTAATGACCGTGATTTCCGGACGGGCGCCTATTCTGAAAGGGACGGTGCATCCAAGGCCCGGATTCACATATAGGTTTTGCCCATTTTCCTGATACATACCGTAGCTGCGTTCGAACAACCATGATGCCGGGCTCCAGCCGAGAAGGCTTATCTGTGCATTATGCGTATGTCCGGACAGCGTAAGCGGAATGCTGGTTTCAGGCAGCACTTCGTAGTCCCAGTGGCTCGGGTCGTGTGTGAGCAGGATGGTGAATCCGCTTGTACCTTGCAGGGCCTTTGGAAGGTCACCTGCATTTATAGTCCTGAAACCTTGTATGATACAGTTCTTGTTGTCAACTCCTGCTATGGTGATGGTGGAGTTGTCCTGAGCCTTGATAACCATATTCGAGTCTCTCAGCAGTGTCCATCCAAGTTCGTTGCGCTCATATTCTGTAAGCTCGTCCACAGCCTTGTTGCGCTGGTCGTCAGTTTCAAGGCTGCTGTCATAGATGAGGAAGTCATGGTTGCCCAGCACAGAAACTACTCCATATTTTGCCTTTATGTATCTAAGTGTGGAAGCATGAGTGTGCGCCTCGGAGCGCCCATGTGACACAAGGTCACCTGTAAAGCAAACCATATCTGCCTGCAGAGCGTTTATTGAATCCACTATTTCCCGTAACTTTTCAGGATGCCGGTTGAATGTACTGAGGTGCAGATCCGAGATATGCACAATCCTGAAACCGTTGAAGGCTGCCGGCAATTCGCTGTTCACATATTCAACATACTTGACTTTCAGCTTCCATCTTCCAATGAAGTAGCCGTATGTAAGTGACAGTATCACTGCTGCCACGAGTATCAGGGATGCATATCCGAAAGGTGCGTACCTGAGCTGCCTGCCGGTTGCAGAGGATGCAATATAGCCAAGTAGCCATATTACATTGGGCAGTGCCGCTGCAGCAAGCGACAGCATGGCTCCAAAAATCAACATCATCAGCAATGGGTTCATATACGCTCAATTCTGTTTCCCTACAAATTTTCTGCGAAAGTAATGAAAATTTCATCACTCAACGGAAAAAAGCGAACCGTACAAGGTGGTTCAGGAAAAATGTGTACAAATTATGGTCGCGAACCGACTTGTCATCATCTTTGTACTCAGGATAGTCGTATTCTGTTTTGATTTCCAGACTCTCTTCATCCATATAGAGGGACTTGTTGACTTCAATCATAACCGAATAGTAATCAAACTGGAAGTCCACAGTTTTGGCATTCGAATATGGGATGTTTATTCCAACCCTGTATCCGTATTTTCCGAAATGTCCGACAATATGCTGTATTATTTCATCACAAGGCTTGGTAAAATCTTTATTGAAACCTATGCATATGTCGACTTCATGATTATGAGAAGCATCTTCTTTGAGAGCTGTGGGCTTGTTGCTGAAACTATGGCAGTCAATCAAGAGGGAACCGGGATGTTTTACAAGCAGCCTTGCCAACTCTATTTGATGTTCCGCATATAGCCTGAGAATCCGATTTCGGAGAGACGGGTAATCTTCCACGTCAAACTTTCCGTCATCGGTCTTGAGGAAGTCTCGATATATGATGCCCATTCCTCTGGCTTCCAATGGATCGTGAGTCATTCTTTCCACATCACAAAGTGTTCTGCAGAAATCAAATACCAGAGGAATTATGCGCCGATGCTTCTTTTCACGAATCGGAGCTTTTCGTTACGATCCGTGTCTGGATTTCCAGCTGCGCGGAAGGTACATTTCATTCCGTCATGAGTGGTATATTGATTCCGCTGCTATCAGCCACTCAATGGCTGACTTGATATGAATTGTTTTGTCGCCAACTGTTACATCACGTGTATCTGAAAAGGCTATCAATGTAAGATTATAGCATTTCAGCGGCTCTGAGGCCAGGACCAGAGCAGACGTCTCTCTGTCGTATGCTTTTTGAGAATCGATATCATATGAAACCTGTATCAGTTCAAGTGCTTCATTTTTATCGCAGATGACAAAATCCACCTCTTTTCCATTCGCGGCATGCTTGTAATAATAAACATCCAGAAAATCACTTGCACATCTGCGGAGAAGTTCAATATAGACAACGTTTTCCAGCCTCCATCCGATATTTTCAGCGGCCATGGAATTGGTCCGGTTATTCTGCAGTCCGGGATCAACTATGTAGGCCTTGTCACCGCGTATGCGTTCCTTACTCTTGAAAGAATGCTTTGTCAGCAACTGTACGAGGAAAGCCTGCTGTAAATATGACACATATTTTTTGATTGTCTTGTCTGACATTTTGAACAGTTCAGATAAGTCATCGTAATTTACCTCCTGACAGGAATTGCTGATAAGGTGGCCGGCTATCTTTTTCAAGGCATCCACATTCCGGATTTTGAAACGCTTCTTGATGTCTTTTGTCAGAATTGCATCTATCAGGCTCTCAACATATCCCCGTTTGTTTCGGAGGCTCTGCATCTCGGGAAAGCCGCCATCATTGATATAGTCATAAAATGCCCTTTTACGCTCGGCATCCGCCTTAGTTGTAATGCCTGCCGTATCAACATTATGAAAAGAACAATATTCCGAGAATGAGAACGGGAAAAGTTTGATCTCATTGTAGCGTCCTGAAAGGTGCGTGGCAAGTTCACCGCTCAACAATTTGGCATTGCTACCGGTAACGAAGACATGAAGGTCTGTGCGCAGAAGACGGTTAACAAACAGATACCACCCGTCCACATCCTGTATTTCGTCAAGAAAGAGATATTTGAAGTCCGTACCGTACAGCTGGTATACACAGGAAAGCACGGTATTCAGGTCCTCAGTCTGGAGATTAGCGAGACGGTCATCGTCAAGGTTGACATAAGCATACTCAACTTTGCGTTCTGTGAGAACCTTGTGGCAAAGTGTGGATTTCCCGCTTCGACGGACTCCGATAACGACCTGCGCTTGAGTACTGTCAAAATCGAACAAAGATTCTTCTTTTCTGGTCACCAGTCTTTTGGTCCGGAAGTTCCTTATCTCCTCTTTCTGTTCTGCAAGGACCTGCAATATTATCTTTTCGCTAAACATAAGTACGATATTTTACCCATGCAAAGATAGTTAAAATCCGATAAGTTCGCATATTCTTACTAAAATAATCCGATAATCTTGCATTTTTATCCTTTTGAATTGCACACCCGGCTCTGATGGCCTGCTTGCTATGCTTGAAATCAAGTAGCGGCATTTTTTACAAATGTAAGGCTCGTTGTTCAATATTCCTAATACTGTGGATTGATTGACAGGAACAGTTGTCTCAATTTTTTCGTCAGCGTTACCGGAGATCAATAAAGAAATACTGGGGAATTTGAGCGGTTAAGAATACGTTACTGCTGAAGTCTTGCTTTATGCGGCCGAAAAAACGGCACTTTTGCGGCCGTTCAAAGTTAAACGGCCGCAAATATGGGCTTTTTACGGCCGGAATGCTCCGAGCGGCCGCAATTTTGCCGTTTTCTCGGCCGTTTGGTTGCCAAGGCCGCATCAGCGGCCTAGCGGAGGGCGCGAACTTGCTGGAAAGCGAAGACTTGCGGAAAGATTGCGGAGAGTTGCCAAGAGCAGCAAGTTCGGTATAGCCCGGGAGCGGTGAAGGGGGTTTGGGGCAGAGCCCCAATAAAACAACAAAACCAGTGCATGCACTGGTTTTGCGGTGAGTGAGGGATTATCCCCTTGATATTTCCGAATTTCGGACAGTAACGCAATATGTTGAACTACAATTTATTAAATGTAATGTGATTTCATAAGATTTATTTGGATATATCGGAAAGTGGGCGTAAATTTGGGCGTAAATAATTTTGGGGAATCGTTATGCCAGTAATCTTCTATCTTGAAAAACGCGCCAACAAAAAGGGTGAAAATCCCATCCGCTTGTCCGCTATCGTCAAAGGTGCAAGAATCCAATCAACCACCGGATTCAGCATCAACCCTGATGTCTGGGACAAAGACTCAATGCGAGTCAAGCCGCATCAGACCAACTCAAAGAAACAAACTTCCGCACAGATTAACAAATATCTCAACGGAATTGAAGGTGTAGTCCTCGATTTCGAGAACACTTGCCGCATCCGTCCTTCACTGGAGAAACTCAAGGAGGTCATCAACAGTTATAATCCGGATGCAGATCCTAATTCCGAAGAAGGAGAGGAGCAGGACAGTACACCCAAGCGCCCGTCAGCAATTTCCTATTTCGATGAATTTGTCAAGGAGCAGAGCATCGAATGCCAGTGGACCACCGGCACGATGCAGTGCTGGGCCGCATTCCCCCGCCATCTTTCCGACAACATCAAGGGAAAATCCTTCGACTGCTTCAACGATGACGGTATAAATGCCTTCGTCCGTTTCCTGCGCGTCCACGAAAAGATGGAAGAGAAGACCGTCCAGA
>NZ_JBAELF010000067.1:0-1890 GCF_056211015.1 Candidatus Egerieousia sp. | reverse complement strand
TAACGGTGGGCATTCCCGGAGAGTTGCGCAGGAATTGACTTGAACAAACTTGCAGCTTTCCCGGTCGGGTCTATTTTGTAAAAGTCATCGTTGTAGAGTTCCAGTATTTCTCTTTTGACAGCATCCACAAGGGCCAGGTTTTGGGTATCCAAATAACTGTTTACAGCCTGAGGCATCCCACCCACAAGCATATACAAACGGAGGTCGCGCATAATTTTCCGGTGTGCTGCATCCCCAAGTGACTGCCTGGCGTTGAAAGCCTGTTGCAAAAGAGGAACCGTTGTCCGGTCTCCCAGCGCCCAACGGAATTCTTCGTAATCCATCGGTAACATCGTAAGACGCGTCTCTTCGCTTGGAATACGTATTCCCTTCGTGTTACGCTTTATGCTGATAAGGGACCCCGTCTCGATATAATCATATCTGTGATCTTTTACCAGCTCTTTGATTGCCTGACGTGCTTTTGGACATTCTTGTATTTCATCTAGAACAATGACCGACTTTCGGGGAATTAACGTGACATTGAAGTAGAATTGTAATGCCATGAAGATGCGGTCAAGATTGGAGACATCATCAAAAAGGGCAGGAATTTCAGGTCCGACTTTGGTGAAATCCACAAGAATATATGACTCGTATTCGTTCTTGGCAAACTCCTCGGCGATTGTTGACTTTCCGACACGGCGTGCTCCTTTGATCATTAACGCCGTGCTTCCTTCCTTTTCCCGCTTCCAAGCAAGCATCTTTTCATAAAATTTCCTTTTGAATACCCGTTCTTCCATAAAAATCGACATTGTTTTTCAATAGCAAATTTAATACAATTATAATGTTGCGCAAAATTTAAACACAATAAATTCCGGCTCTGCGCAAAATGTTGATTCTCTTGAATACTCAGCGGAATTGAGAGAAAAATGCTCATTTTCGCTGAGTTTTAGAAAGTACATATCGGCCTTCTACGTGTATATATCGCACATTTCCGTCAAATAATAGTGTAATTCTGCACACGAAATTTGATGCTTTGTCATCGATTGTTTTATCCCATAACCATAACCAAAATCACATTTATGTATTTCAATCAAATCGATGAAAAGAGACGCACTGCGATTTATGTGCGCATCTCCACTGCAATGCAGAAAACGGACAGGCAGGTCGAGGACCTTGTCGCCTTTGCAAAGAGCAACAGGCTCAACTTCGATGAATCCACCGACATCTACAAGGACATCATCAGCGGATTCAAGGACGGGGAGGACAGACCGAACTTCTCAATTCTTATGGCCAAACTCGAACTTGGAGAGTACCAGCAGGTTCTGTTCAGTGAATTCAGCCGCCTTGAGCGAAAGCCTACCAACCTGCTGCGTGACCTTGAAAAATTTCAGTCTTTGGGAGTTTACGCCTGGTTCTCCAAGCAGAATCTCTGGGTAAGGGACGACAAGGACCTTGGCACAAAAATAATGATTCATATCCTGGCTGTGATGTCACAGTATGAGATTGAACTCTTCGCCGCCCGTGGTATTGACGGGAAAATATCCTCTATGAAGAATCGAGGTGCCTATAATGGCGGTCCGTGTCCGTACGGCTATACAATATCTCCCGGAACGGGCAAACTTATCGTCAATCCGGAGGAAGCGGAAGTGGTGAAGACGATTTTTGAAAAGTTCAGCAATGGAGAGAAGACAGCGGCTATTACCGACTGGCTCAATGCATCCGGCATTCCCTGTTCCTTCAGGACACGAATCGCTGCGGCCAACCAAAGACGAATCAACAAGGGGATAGCACCGGCAAAGTACAAACGGGGCAATGTGGACAATATGATATGGCGTACCACCACGGTGAACAGGATTGTAAAGAACAAGGTTTATATAGGGATTCAACACCATAAGTTTCACGAGCCTGATC
>NZ_JBAELF010000066.1:0-2014 GCF_056211015.1 Candidatus Egerieousia sp. | reverse complement strand
CCCCTTGTTATCATTTGCGGGCTCGTCCGGCTACATCACGGAACGGGAAATTGCAAAGGCATTTCTGATTGAAAAAGGTGCAGATCCTCAAAAATGCAATCTGAAAGCAAAGTGTTCCACTTCGTATGCGGTTCTATTCGGTGACCAGATGAACGGTCTGTTGGTCATTGTTGCAAAGAGCGATTACATAAAATACCTCGACAGTCCTGTCCTTGCATATAGTTTGGAATCATCGTACTTTGAGAATGGTGCGGATTACCGTGAAGATACCATAAATCACATAATGAAAAAATATAGCAGGCAAATCCGGTATCTGTTTCAAAACAAAAAAAAATATCATCCGTCAGGTTTGCTTGAACACCATCGCCAGGTTGGGCCTCTGCTTGGAGAGATTGCTTTCAGCCAATCATACCCTTACAATCTCCGTCATCCCAAAGTTACGATTGGGGGCAAGGACACTGCGTGTATCGTAGGTTGCGGGCCTGTAGCTCTTTCTCAAATACTCCAGTACTATCACTGGCCTTCGGCTGCGGTAGGCGAATATTGTTACAGCGTTGAAGATAAGTATTACAGAATGGCCTTCAGTGACTACCCTTATGATTGGAACAGCATAAGGCCAAAATATGCAAGAAACGAACATGACTCTCACTCAGTGTTTGAGATGAACAAGCTTCTGTTGTGCTGCGGGGCGTCGCTGGGGGCTCAAATGAGCCCTAATGGCACATCATCCTCCATTTCCAATTTCAAGGGAGCTTTATTGTGCAACTGGGGATACAGTCCGTTGGCCAAGCTATATGAAAAGATTTCTGACCAGAAGGCCATACCTCTGATTTATCAGGAACTTGATAAATCAAGACCTATCATTGTTTCAGATGACACTCATTTATTTGTTTGCGATGGGTACAATGGTGATTTTCTGCATTATAACCTTGGATGGAACAGTTATGGCAACGGATATTACAGAGTACTTTGCATTCCGCAAGCCAATGAACCGGGATTGCATTTTGAAAATATGCTCACAGGTATCAGGCCTTTGCTTGACAAAGACAATTGTAGCAGGTCCATCAAATTGTCCGGTGCCGGCCAGCTTTCCAAATGTCTTTCGGCAGCAGACAAGCTGTTGCTTACTGAATTGAGCATTTCCGGGCCTCTGAATTCAGATGACGTGACTCTTCTCCGCCATATGGCAGGAGCGGAAGGTGAAGGCTGGAATGGGTCTCTTATGAAATTGGACCTTGGCAATGCCAATATAGTTCAAGATGAAGCAGCATCACACTACTATGCGAACAGCGCTTCCGGTTTCAAATTGTTTTACACTGCCTATGAAACGGTAAACGGCATAACTACAGAAAGAAGATTGCTGTTTGATATGGACAATATGTCTCCGCAACAATGGCAGCAGATGCAGGAACTTGGTCTTGACAGAGCAGATGATGGCTCGTACAGAATTGTCTTTGACGGCAATGAGTTCCATTTACAATATTACTTGAAAGATGATGAAATAGGAGATTATATGTTCTGCAGATGCAGCAATCTGCGGGAAATACGCCTTCCGCAATCGGCCTTGTCAATTGGAGATTATGCCTTTTTTAACTGTTGCTCCCTGCAAAAGGTTACTCTGTTCGGCAATATGGATACAATTGGGGATGGAGCGTTTTCGTGGACCCCTAGGCTTGAATATGTCAGTGTTCCCGAATCATTGAGAGTCCAGAAATTGGGTAAAAATCTTTTCGACCACACATCAAGGCTTTCCAAGCAGTTTGTACACAGGTAAGACAATGCAAGGAGATTCTTGAAATAAATCCGTATTGTGCAGGAACCATTCATTTGCTATTCAAAACGCTTTTGTTTATATTCGCAAAATTGGAAACAAGAGAACAGTTATGGAAGAAGCCAAGAGATACAGGGAACCCTGGGAGTTCCCTAAGGATCTGGACAGTTTTGAGACCATTGTCCAGACAGGAAGGGTGTATGTAGATAAGACGGACCTGATTTACAAGCTCTCCCGCGAGAG
>NZ_JBAELF010000065.1:0-30971 GCF_056211015.1 Candidatus Egerieousia sp. | reverse complement strand
CATCCTGACGGCTGTCATAACTGCGCTCTATATCCATGAGAAGGACAGAAAGAAGTTGGAGTATATGCTTGATGCGTTCGAAGACGGAGAGTACAACTTCCGCTTCACGGAGGACAGCAGGTTCAACAAGGCTCTCAACCGTATAAAATGGATTGTGGAGCGCCGCCGTCAGCAGAACGAGCAGGAGTCCTGGACAAAACTGATTCGCGTGCCCACGCACGAGATTATGAACACCGTCAGCCCTATCGCTTCGCTCAGTGATGCTCTTAGCCGCTATGTTGATATGCCGGAGGAAAACCGTGAGATTGATGTAAAAGCGGGACTTGAGACCATCTCGTCATCCTCAAAGAACCTTATCAAGTTCGTTGAGTCATATCGCGAGCTCACAGGTGTCGCAAGGCCGATTAAGAAGGGCCTTATGGTTGATAAACTCGCCAGAAAGGTGATAGACCTCACCCACGGGCAATGTGCAGCTGCCGGTGCAATTTGCAGCTACAGAGCGGAGTCTGAGGACATACTCATCTACGCCGATGAGTCGCAGATTAGCCGCATTTTCATTAACCTCGTCAAGAATGCTGTCCAGGCAGGTGCAAAGAACATCAGCATCACTGCCAGCATTGATTCTTCAGAGCATACCGTCATCAAGGTTGCGAACGACGGTGCTGCAATCACTCCAGAAGCTCAGGAGCAGATATTCATTCCGTTCTTCACCACCAAGTGCAATGGTTCCGGAATCGGCTTGAGCCTCTCACGCCAGATCATGCGTGCCCATAACGGAACGCTGGACCTTACAAAGAGTGACCGGAATAGAACGGTGTTTACTCTCACTTTCAGATAACAGTAAACGTAAACCAGTCAGTAATAAAAACAAGAATAAAGGCCTGTCGGAATTCCGGCAGGCCTTTATTTTGATACTCAAGAGATTAGTCCTCGAACTTCTGGTTCAGGAGCTCAATCATCTTGATTGTAGCGTAAGAGATTCTTGTGCCAGGGCCAAAGATTGCAGCTGCACCAGCCTTGTAAAGGAAGTCATAATCCTGTGCAGGAATAACGCCACCGGCAACAACTATGATATCCTCGCGGCCGAGTTTCTTGAGCTCGTCAATGATCTGTGGAACAAGGGTCTTGTGGCCAGCTGCCAATGAAGAAACGCCAACAATGTGAACGTCATTCTCAACAGCCTGCTTAGCGGCCTCTGCAGGAGTCTGGAACAATGGTCCCATATCTACGTCAAATCCGCAGTCTGCATAACCTGTAGCAACTACCTTAGCGCCACGGTCGTGACCGTCCTGACCGAGTTTTGCAACCATGATACGAGGCTGACGACCCTCTTTCTTTGCAAACTCAGCAACCATCTTCTTAGCCTGAGCGAACTCAGAATCTTCTTTAACTTCTGAAGAATAAACACCTGTATTCATACGGATAACTGCTTTATATCTTCCAACTACAGCCTCGCAAGCATCTGAAATCTCACCGAGAGATGCTCTTGCCTTGGCTGCCTCAACAGCAAGCTCGAGGAGGTTGCCGCTCTTTGTGCGGACTGCCTCTGTGATGGCTGCCAGACACTCCTTGACCTTTGCATTGTCACGGTTAGCACGGAGAGCCTTGAGTCTTGCAACCTGCTGCTCTCTTACCTTGGTGTTATCAACTGTAAGGATATCGATAGCTTCCTCTTTCTCGAGACGGTACTTGTTGATACCTACAATGGTATCCTCACCTGAATCAATTCTAGCCTGCTTGCGTGCAGCAGCCTCCTCGATTCTGAGTTTAGGAATACCCGTTTCGATAGCCTTTGCCATACCACCGAGTGACTCAACTTCCTGAATGTGCTCCCAAGCCTTGTGAGCCAACTCATTTGTAAGAGACTCAATATAATATGAACCAGCCCATGGATCAATTGAACGGCAAACGTTTGTTTCCTCCTGGATGTAAATCTGGGTATTTCTTGCAATACGTGCAGAGAAGTCGGTAGGAAGTGCAATGGCCTCGTCAAGAGCGTTGGTATGCAGTGACTGTGTATGACCAAGAGCTGCGCCCATAGCCTCGATGCATGTTCTTGCAACGTTGTTGAAAGGATCCTGCTCTGTAAGTGACCAACCTGAAGTCTGGCAGTGTGTTCTGAGTGAGAGTGATTTAGGATTCTGTGGGTTGAACTGGCTTACGAGTTTTGCCCAGATCATACGTGCAGCCCTCATCTTTGCAATCTCCATGAAGTGGTTCATACCGATTGCCCAGAAGAATGAAAGACGTGGAGCGAATGCACCTACGCTTATTCCTGCCTTTACACCTGTTCTGAGGTACTCAAGACCGTCTGCCAATGTGTAAGCCATCTCAATGTCATTGGTTGCACCTGCTTCCTGCATGTGGTAACCTGAAATTGAAATTGAGTTGAACTTAGGCATATACTTTGATGTGTAAGCAAAGATATCGCCTATGATTCTCATTGAGAACTCAGGTGGGTAGATATAGGTGTTTCTTACCATGAACTCCTTGAGGATATCGTTCTGGATTGTACCGGCCATTTCCTCAAGCTTAGCGCCCTGCTCAAGACCTGCTACAATGTAGAAGGCCATGATAGGAAGAACGGCACCGTTCATTGTCATTGATACTGACATCTTGTTCAAAGGAATCTGATCAAAGAGAATCTTCATATCCTCAACGCTGCAGATACTTACACCTGCCTTGCCAACATCACCAACTACTCTTGGATGATCTGCATCATATCCTCTATGTGTTGCAAGGTCAAATGCTACTGAAAGGCCTTTCTGACCGGCAGCAAGGTTCCTTCTGTAGAAAGCGTTTGACTCCTCTGCTGTTGAGAAACCTGCATACTGCCTGATGGTCCAAGGTTTCTGAACGTACATTGTGCTGTAAGGGCCGCGCAGGAAAGGAGCTACACCGGCTGCATAGTTAAGGTGCTCCATTCCTTCCAAATCTTTTGCAGTATAGTTGGTCTTGACTGCAATCTTCTCAGGTGTGATCCACTGGCTATTATCCTGCTCACAGCAGCAAGCCTTTCCACCTGCATATTTTATATCTGAAAAATTAGGACGCATACTAGTTGATTCCAAGTTTAGATTGATACTCCTTTAATGTCTCGAGAACGTTGCTCTTTACGCTGATGAAGTTGCTCAGGCCCTTTGCCATGAGATCCTCCTTGCAAGCAGGCTCACCGGCTACTACTACGATAGCCTTGTTGCCTACGAGATTTGCCATCTCAACTGCGCCTTCTGCGTACTCATCATCTGATGAACAAGCAACAATGATATCGGCCTTAGCCTCAAGAGCTGCCTTCACGCCTTCCTCTACGGATGCAAAGCGGTTGTTGTCAACTACCTTGAAACCTGCTACAGCAAAGAAGTTGCAAGCGAACTGTGCTCTTGCCCTGCACATTGCCAGGTTGCCGTATGTAACCATGAATGCAACCGGCTGCTTGCCGCTCTTGTCTGTTGTGTAACGCATAGCCTCGAATGCCTGTGCGCCTCTGTATTTCTCAAGTGGCTGACCAATCATCTCTGCTGTCTTCTCAGCGGCTGCCTTGCGGGTTACAACGTCTGCTGTAACGTCCTCGTTCACCTTCTCTGTGAAGTTAGGGAACTGGTTGGTACCAAGGATTGTCTGACGGCGTGTTGCAATCTTCTTGTCCCTGTCTGCTGAAGTGGCCTTGATTGTCTCCTGGATGAAACCTGCCTTGAACGCCTCAACGTAACCGCCCATGCCCTCAACCTTGTTGAAGAGTGTCCATGCAGCGTCTGCTATGCTCTGGGTAAGGGTTTCAATGTAATATGAACCGGCTGCAGGATCAACTACCTTGTTGAAATGAGCCTCCTCCTTGAGGATGGTCTGAACGTTTCTTGCTATACGGTTGCTCAACTCGCCTGCTTTTCTGAATGAATGGTCGAAAGGAAGAACCTCGAGTGAATCAACGCCTGCAATTGCAGCGCTCATTGCCTCGGAAGTGCCTCTGAGCATATTTACATATGCATCGTAAGCTGTCTGGTTCCACTCCGATGTACGAGCGTGGATCTTCATCTTCTGGCAGCACTCCTTCTCAACACCGTATGCCTTTGTGATGTTTGCCCACAACATACGTGCAGCGCGGAATTTTGCAATCTCCATGAAATATGTAGAACCTACTGAGAATGTGAATTTCATTCTTCTAGCAGCCTCCTTAGGCTCAACGCCGGCCTCTATGAGAGCGTTCATGTACTCGCTGCCTATTGCAAGTGCGAATGCAAGCTCCTCAACTATGCTTGAACCTGCATCGTTGAATGCGTATGCCTCAACACCGAATACTCTTACTCTTGGCCAATCCTTAACTACCTCAAGGATTTCCTTCATTTTTGCAACATATCCGTCTGTGCAGAACTTGCCGTTCTTGTTAAGACCTCTGACAGGACCATAATCGAATGATGCCTTGAGATCCTCAGGAGCAACACCCTGCTCAGCTGCAACAGCAACAAAGCTCTTTACGATTTCTGCAGTTGCGCAGCAGCAACCTCTGAAGTTAACCTCAACCTTTGCAAGATCAATACCCTTTACAAGGATTTTCATATCCTCTACAGCGATAGCCTTCTTGCCATCTACGTAGAAACCTACTGAATTCAAACCTTTTGCAAGGCCGTCAACAGCCTGCTTGTTCGCACCTTCGAAGCCCTCGCTTACTGTGCAGTAGTCCTGGCGTGTAAGCCAATTGTTATCGTCTTTGGTACCGCGTACAAATGGGAAAACACCAGCCTCTGTTCCAAGATGCTTGATGTCCTTCAAATTTTCTGCGCGATAGTAAGGTCTTACAGAGAAGCCCTCCTGTGTTTTCCACACAAGCTTCTTCTCATAATCAGCACCTTTCAAATCTTTTTGAATAACCTCTTCCCACTGCTCGGTGGTAACTGGAGGAAATTCAGCAAATAATTTTTCTGCCATTTCTGAATTGATTTATGTTTGTGTTATGTTAGAATTAATAATCTTTTTCCGTAATGGAATCCTGCAAATATAGCAATTATTTACTACTGCTCAAAACCCTTTTCTTCTTATAAATCAGAGTGTCAACAATCATTGCGCAAGCTGAGTTGGAAGCTGAGTTGAGCATTGTTGCAGGCATGTCCACAATGGTTCCTATCACTATGATCAGGCCAGCCATCTGAGGGTCGAAACCCATGAGCGAACAGGTGAGGAGCTCTCCAGTAACACCTCCGTTAGGTACAGCACCCATTACAATTGAGGAAAGGGCTGCTATGAACATTGCGGACATGGCCGTTTCCCAGGAATTGGTGCATCCACCGCAAAGTATCGTAAGGAAAAGCACCTTGACTATGGTAGCTGTCATGGAACCGTCCTTATGTATGTTCACACCAAGAGGAAGGACAGCATCGGCCACATTCGCACTCACGCCCATTTTCTTTGTAGCCTCAATGTTGGCAGGAAGTGCGGCAATGCTGGATGTAGTTGCAAAGGCAACAAGCGCAGGAGGCATGATATTGCTCCAGTAGGTTCTTACGCCCCTCATTCCGGCAAAGAGGAATATGTACAGCGTGTGTCCGAAGAAGAACAGTATCAGGGTGATTATCCAATAGAGGAAATAAACCCTCACGTAACCGTTCAGAATCTGAGGGCCCACAGAAGCTATGACATTTGCAATGAAGCATCCAAGACCAACAGGAGCAACATACATCACAAGCTTCATTATCTTGAGCATTGCCTCGCAGCCGGAATCCAGGAACTGTGCGAAAGGTTTGCCCTTCTCACCGCAGATGGAAACAGAGAATCCAAGGATTACCGCAAAGATGATCATTGGTAGCAGATTGGACTTTGAGAACAGTTTCCAGAAATCGTCAACGGTGAAGGCGTTCACAACAGCCGTGGCCGTATCGGGCTTTGACGCCGTTGACAGATCGAACATGCTGCCGGCCATTGCCGCCGGATCAATGTCTCCAAGAGGTGGGAAAACCATACATACAAGGAAAGCCACTATTCCGGCTATTATGCTGGTTACGGAAAAGGCTACTGCCGTATAACCCAGAACCTTTCCTGCAGTACCGCTGTTGTTCATCTTGCACAGGGATGAACTTATACTGAAGAAAACAATAGGAACAACGAGGGTGAAGACGAAATTCAAAAAGATATCGCCTACCGGTTTGACGCAATTCACGCCGTTGCCAAAGACGATACCACATGCCCCACCAATAGCAACCCCGGCCAGCAGGGCCAGGGTCATTGCATTGTCTTTCAAAAACTTGATCATACAAGCAAAGGGTGGTCTATTATTAATCTCTGTCCTTAAGTCTGGATATCTGCTCCTTGAGAACATCTGCGCATACGGTTACCGCATCCTCGAAAGTGTTGGCATTCTTCTCAACGAAAAGATCCTTTCCAGTAGCATGAGCCCTGATTTTAACACATTTGTTGGCGTTGTCAGGAAGAAGGGTGAGAGTTACATCCAAGGCATTGATACCTGCATTGAACTTCTCGATTCTTGACAATTTCTTCTCAATGAATTCCAGCAATTTTGCATCTGCGTCAAACTTTACTGACTGTACATTTATTTCCATATAACCTCCTGTTTTTAGTTATGTTTCAATTTATTATTAATCAAATGCCGCTTTGTGCCATCAGGCCTCATTTCTTTGAATGCGGATGTGCGTTTTCATAAACCTTGCGCAACTGTTCGAATGAATTGTGGGTATATACCTGCGTGGCCGCAAGGCTCGAATGCCCCAATACCTCCTTTATACTGTTCAAATCCGCACCACCGTTGAGCAGGTGTGTTGCAAAAGAATGGCGCAGCACGTGAGGCGATTTCTTTCCCTCAAAACCTCTCAATCCATCCAATTGCTTATGAATCACATTGTTGACAAATGCCAGATAAACATCCTCGCCTTTATCCGTAACAAAGAAAGAACTACCCGACCGCCCTTCAAAGAGAGCATTTCTCTTTTGTAAATATAGCAATATTTTTCCTTTCAACCAAGAGACCAGCGGAATTTGTCTTTCCTTTGCTCCCTTGCCGGTAATTGTGAACACTGACCTGTCCTCGTCAAAGTTCTCAAGTCTGAGCCCTGCCAGTTCCGCACGTCTCATTCCGGTTCCGTAAAGCAGCATTACAATGAGCATGTCACGGCAGGCGGAGAAGGACTCAAGCCTTGCGGAAGGATCGCTTTCAGAACTATCGCCGGTCCATGAAGAATTTTCCAGGAAGGATGATATGAGCTCCTCCAGTGCCTCCCTGTCATAGAACTCAGGCAAACGGTGGCTCTCCTTCGGCCTTTGGATTTTCTTCACCGGGTTGGTCTGCAGGAGCCCCTGTTTACATAGATAGCTGCAATAGCTGCTCAGGGCGCTCAGGTGCAGGTTAACGCTTCTGGAGCTGAGGCCCCCGTTCAGAAGCGAGGCAATGAAGCCCCTGATATGAAGCGGCTGGAGCACGGAGATGCTGTCATCGCCACCGATATAGTCATAAAAACGCTGCACGGCATCGGCATAGAGCCGAACCGTGCGTGGCGAATATCTTCTTTCTGTTTCTATATATCGAAGGAACTGTTCAAGCATATTCAGTCCTTCATTTCTGAAAGCACGCCTGCAAGCTGTTTCTGTGAACTGCCTTTGTCTGTATAGATGCAAGGTCCTGTTACACAGCCGCCCTCGCAGGACATGATCTCCAGGAACTGAGCGGGTGTCTTGCCTGTCTTTGCATAAATCCTGAGCAGCGCAATGTTCCTCTTGTCAAGGTTTGCAATCTGAACGGTCTTAAGGTTGTCAACCTTAGGTGTAAGTTCAGGATTCTGGCAATAGAAACGTTTCACGGCACTTGTCACACCGCCTGTGCCGGCGAATGCATGTGCCTCCTTATATGGTTCCACCTCCATTGTGTATGGAGCGGCTTCCGCCATGTCTATTCCAAGTCCCGAGAGAACTGAACCCAGTTCCTCGAAAGTCATTGCCCATTCAACACCGTCCGTGATCCTCACCTCCTTCCTCTTAGCAACGCAAGGTCCTATGAATACGAGCTTTGCATTCGGGTGTTTCTCGTGAGCTATCTTTATGGTATAGACCATTGGTGAACCTGCGGAAGAAACATATTTCTCCATTTCAGGAATATGCTTCCTTACAAGCTGGATGTATGAAGGGCAGCAGCTGGTTGTCATGAACGGAGCACCGTTCTCAAGTCTTTCAGTAAGTTCGCGGGCTTCGACTTCGGTTGTTACCATCGCACCCTGCGCCACCTCTATCACGTCCTTGAAGCCAATGGCCTTTATTGCACCGTAAACCTGCTCGCGAGGAGCCTTGAACTGTGCTATTATTGAAGGAGCCACCATAGCAACCACTTCGTTACCGTTCTTCATGCTCTGAAGTATGTCGAACACCTGGGAAATCTCGAAGATTGCTCCGAAAGGACAGGCGTTGATGCATTTACCGCAATAGATGCATTTCGTATCATCTATGTGCTCTATGCCGAATTCGTTCTTATGGATAGCCTTTACAGGGCAGGCCTCCTCACAAGGAACAGGAATGTAAACGATTGCGTGGTAAGGGCAGGAATCCTTGCACTTTCCGCAGCTTATGCACAGATCGTGGTCAATCTCGGCCTGACCCTTCTTTGTAAAGTGGATGGCTCCCTTGGGGCAGTTCATATAGCAGGCCCTTGCAACGCAGCCGCGGCAGAGGTTGGTGACCTCATAATTGGTCTGTACACAGGATGAACATGCCTCGTCTATCACGCAGAGAAGATTCTGCTTGGGATTCCCGTTTCTTGTAACAGCCTCCTTCGCATAGGATGAAAGCGGTGTGAGTTCGTCCTTTTCATCGGACATATCGAATCCGAGAAGAGGGAAGGATTTGTATTTCCACACGGCGCGCTCCTTGTGCACGCAGCACCTTCCCATCACCTTTGCATTCCTAGGGCTGAGTTTAATGGGCAGTCTGTCAATCTCTTCCACAAGTTTGTCCTCTTTCCACAATTTCACAAGATCGGCCAGCAGCTTGTGGCGCACAATCATCACATTATTGGTAAATGCCATATTGTTACAGTATTTATTTTAACGTAATTTGTCAAATTATGCCGCAAAATTAAGCAAAAAAAGAGAAATAAGAGATATATTTGCATTTTATAGGAAAAACATACTACTATAATATTATGAGAAAACAATCACTGATTTTATGTTTTGCTGCATTGCTCGCAGGATTTCTCTTTGTTTCATGCAACAAGGACAATGACCTTCCTCCAAGGCCATCAGGTCAGTTCATAGGTGTGATAGGCAATGAAAAAGTATTGGTTACTGAAGACACCCGCGTAATTGCGGACCTTTCCATTCCAGGCTGCCTGAACACATTGAGCATCAATATCAAATCGGCGCCAATTGAAAAATATCTGTCAGACAGGAATATCAGCAACACGCTCGATCTGGTTAATCCGTCAGAAACGACCAAGAACTTTCTTGATGAAATGGGCATACCTTCTGGTATCAATGTATATCAGAAAACCGCACTGCAGATAAACCTTTCAAACCTTCTGAAACTGCTGCTGCAGTTGGAGCGTTCCACCAAGGACAACGAGTTCACACTCCAGCTTACAGACAACGAAGGACAGTGGCTTGCAGGCACTCTGGTTGCTTATACCAATGAAGATGGATCCGGCATTGAAGATAAGGAAGAAGGGGATGGCAACGAAATGACCAACTGCTTTGGAATAATCGCAGGCAAGAACGCCACTACTGACGGAAGCGTCCTGGTGGGCCACAATGAAGATGACGGCGGAGAGCAGATGCTCAACATGTACGTTGCCGATTTCGGCCTCTGGGCTGAATTCCCGGGAATGAAGGTTGCCGATGCAGCTTTGAACAAATGGGGCGTTTGCGTAGTTTCCGACGCCTGCCAGTCAAGGGAGAACAAGAAGGACTTCAAGGATGGCGGTGTTCTTTACGAGGTCAGGATGGCTGTTGCCAAAAATGCCACATCTGCAAGAGATGGCGTGAAAATCATTGGCAAGCTTGTTGAGCAGAAAGGTTACAGCGGCAGCGGAAGGACTTATCTTGTTGCTGACCCTAACGAGGGTTGGGTTGTAAGTGTAGTTCAGGGACGTCACTGGGTAGCTCAGAGGGTTCCTGACGATCAGGTTATGGTAATACCTAACAACTATATCATCGACCAGGTAAAGCCGTACGACAGCGAGAACTTCATGTGCTGTGCGGACCTCATTGACTACGCCATCAAGCGCGGGTGGTACAAGAAAGCAGATGGAGAGTTCTCCTTCAAGAAGGCATACGGTGACCCTGAAAATTACAGGAAGCCTTTCAACTGCATAAGAAGACAGTCTGCTCTGAGATATTTGAGCGGAATAGAATACAGCAAGGATCAGGACACTCATCCTTTCAGCTTCAAGCCAAAGAAGAAGGTTTCTATCCAGGACTTGAGAACCGTCCTTTCTTCACACGGACAGAATGTGGAGGAGCAGTATTCAAACAAGGCCGAGCACGCAGGGCATCAGGAATGCATCTGTCGTGAAACAACTATCCTTTCAAACATTTTCCAGCTCAGGAACTGGCTTCCAAAGGATGTAGGTTGCGTTATGTGGACTGCAGCGGGACATCCTTGCGTGGAGGCTTATTTCCCTTGGTATCTTGGAATGAACAAGACAGTTTACGGATTCAACAGATTCAAGAATGTTCAGGAAGCCGAAGCCGTGCATTTCAGCGATGCAAAGGACCTCAGGGCCAACTATCCTGGCGGACTCTACTGGAAATTCGTTGACAGATGGAACAGAATCAGCAAGGATTACGAAAACAACGTTGAAGTTGACAAGGAAGAGTTCAAGTATTTCCAGAACTTCCTCTTTGCAGTTCAGCCTAATGTGGAGGTTGATTTCTTCTCCGATCCGTCTTCTTACCTCAAGTCAAATTCAAGGAACTGCGAGGATCTTGCCCTTGTTCCTGAAGCATACGTAAGAATGTACGAATACACCCAGAAGATGTACAGAATCTACTTCAAGAAATTCGGCATGGAAAACTGATGAGCAATGAATAAAAAAACGGGACCGGCTGAAAAGTCGGTCCCGTTTTTTTATGCTTAAAGAGTGATTATTCCTCCTCAAGGTGCAAATGCTGTACATAGATGGCCTTGTTCATCTGCTCTCTCTTCTTAACAGACGGTTTTGTGAACTCCCTTCTGCTTCTGAGCTCCTTTACAATGCCGGTCTTCTCGAATTTACGTTTGAATTTCTTCAGAGCTTTCTCTATGTTCTCACCCTCTTTGATAGGTACTATAATCATTGCTTTACCACCTCCTTTTTATTTGCGGTCACAAATATATCTCTAAATAATTTAATATGCAAGCCGTTTTTATTCTTCGCCTGTAGTATAGCATTCCGGATGCCTGCCCTGATAGTTCTTGAGATGATAATAATGCTGCACATATTTCAAGTCAGAGGCAGTGTCACCGCTTAGCTCCAGCTTCTCACCATGGCCTATTGTTTTGGTTCTCCAGTCGAAATAACCGGCGTATACATTAAGATTGCAAGCCTTGGCAATTGTAAGGAAACCGGACTTCCATCTTTTTACAGCCTTCCTGGTTCCTTCAGGAGCAATGGCAAGATGGAAATTGTCACAGCTGTTCAAATGGTGAATTATCTGAAGGGCCACGGAACTTCCCTTGCTTCTGTCAACAGGAACGGCTCCCATTGCCTTCATTATCGGGCCCAGCGGTCCCCAGAAGAAAGAACTCTTGACCATGATCTTCGGATAGCCTCCTATGGAACGGTAATACACCCATGAAATGAGATAATCCATTGCCGAAGTGTGAGGAACTCCAAGAATTATGCACTTGTCCTCGGGCACCGGTGCTGTATCAGGGGTTTTCCAGCCCATCAATTTCAACAAAAATTTACAAAACTTCTGCATCTGATTCTATTATATATTCTGATTTTCAAGAGTTTCCTCCACAATAAGCTCTGAACGGAGATTCTCCCTTATGAAATTCTGCCTTTCGAAAGTATTCTTCCCCATATAGAATTCCAGCAGGTCTGAAACCGAATCGTCAGGTGAGAGACGCACTCTGTCCAGTCTTATGCCATCACCTATGAAATCGGCGAATTCATCCGGGGATATTTCTCCAAGACCTTTGAACCTTGTTATTTCCGCAGCCTTGCCGAACTTCTTCAATGCCTTTTCACGTTCCTCTCCGCTGTAGCAGTAGCAGGTCTCCATATTGCCCTTTGCCATTTTCTTCCTGACTCTGAACAGAGGTGTCTGAAGTATGTAAAGGTGTCCCTGCCTTATTATCTCAGGCGAGAACTGGAGGAAATATGTAAGCAGCAGCAGACGGATATGCATTCCGTCAACATCGGCATCGGTTGCTATGACCACCTTGTTGTACCGGAGATTGTCAATGTCGTCCTCAATGTTCAGCGCAGCCTGAAGCAGGGCGAACTCATCGTTTGCATAAACCTTGTCCTTTGCAAGATCGAAAGTGTTCAGAGGTTTTCCCCTCAGGCTGAACACTGCCTGATAGTTTGCATCACGGCTCTTGGTTATTGAACCGGAAGCGGAATCGCCCTCGGTTATGAAAAGCATTGTCCGGTCATTGAGAGGGTCCTTGTCGCCATAGTGTATTCTGCAGTCACGCAGCTTGCGGTTGTGCAGGGAGGCCTTCTTTGCTTTTTCCCTTGCGATTTTCTGCAACCCGCTGATAGCTTTCCTTTCCTTTTCACTCTCAAGAATCTTCTTGAGCATTCTGTCTGTAACAGCAGCATTCTTATGCAGATAATTATCCAGCTGTGACTGAAGGAAATCAACAATGAAATTCCTTATTGTGAGCTCCTTTCCCGGAGCAACAAGTCTTGAATTCAGGAAAGTCTTTGTCTGATTCGAGAAGCTTGGTTCCTCCACCCTTATGCTTACTGCGGCAACTATTGACTGACGGACATCCTTGGGGTCGAAATCCTTCTTGAAGAAATCCTTCACCGTCTTGGCAACTCCCTCGCGGAATGCTGCAAGATGAGTTCCTCCGTGAATTGTATTCTGTCCGTTTACAAAGGATGCAATATTCTCCCCGTTATCAGTCCCGTGGGTGATTGCCACTTCTATATCCTCGCCCATCAGGTGAATGACAGGATACAGCGGTTCCTCCGTGAGATTGTCGTTTATCAAATCCAGCAATCCGTTCTTTGAAACGAATTCCTGTCCGTTGAACATAAGGACAAGTCCACGGTTCAGATATGCATAATTGCGGAGCATTGTATTGAGGAACTCCATGTTGTAACTGTAGTTCTCATACAGGCTGTCATCTGCAATATACTTCACGAGCGTTCCGTTCTTCTGTCCGGAAGCATCCTCCTCTCCGCTCCTTACCAGATTTCCCTTTGAAAATTCCGCATAAACGCTCTTGCCGTCCCTGAAGGACTGTACATAATAATATGTACTTGTAGCATTCACGGCCTTGGTACCCACGCCGTTCAGACCCACTGATTTCTTGAAGGCCGCACTGCCATATTTTGCGCCGGTATTCATTGCGCTCGCGCTTTCAACCAGTTTGCCGAAAGGAATGCCCCTTCCGTAATCCCTCACGCTAACGAGCCTGTCTTCAAGTGTTATGTCAATACGCTTTCCGAATCCCATACCGAACTCGTCAATGGCATTGTCTATGATTTCCTTGAAAAGAATATATATACCATCGTCCGGGTTGGAGCCATCACCGAGCTTGCCAAGATACATGCCAGGTCTGCGGCGTATGTGCTCGTTCCAGCTCAGGGTCTGAAAATCATCCTCTGTATAATTGTTCACCTGCTTCTCCGCCATTGTCTTCCACTACTTGCTTTCCACACTTAACTCACCCTTGGCTTTCTCAAGATACAATGTGCACAATCTTACGTCAATGCCCGCATCAATTTTCTCGGATGATGCGCTGAGCCATGCGGTATGTGCTGCAAGAAGGTCCGTAAGTGAAATCAGGCCTTCTGCGTATGATTCCTTTGCGAGTCTGAGATTCTCATCTGCGGAACTCATGTTCGTGATTGATGTACCAAGTTTCTTGTTGGCCTCGATTATCCTGAAGCTGCTCTGGTTCAACTGAAGCTCCACCTTCTCCTTTGCCTTGGCCAGATTGATTTCAGCCACTTTCTGTTTGAACTTTGAAGCGCGGTAATTGTGAACCCTTTCTCCGAAATGAGTGATAGGGATGTTCAGAACTGCGCCGACAATGTAATTGGTCTTGAATGTCTTGCTGAAACCGTTGTACATATTGGGATTGGAACCAAGGAATGAGGCGTTGAATACCAGATTCGGCATGAACCTGCTCAAAGCCAGCTTGGTATTGGCTTTAGCCGCTTCATTCGCCTGCTCGAGCATCTGGATTTCAGGACGCATTGCATAAACTTTCTCCATATCGAATCCGGCATTCTCAACACTCTCCTGCTCAATGTTCTCATCCTTGAGTCTGTAGTCCCCGGAAATTTTCAGGCCGCACAGCTGATAAAGCGCCATTTTTGAAAGCTCCAGACCGTTATCAATCTTGGTAAGTGCAAGATTGGCCTCGTTCTGTTTCACCTTGACATTAAGGACATCACCCTTGGTGGCCATTCCCTGAACCTTCATTTTCTCAACGTTTGAAAGGAGCTTGTCAAGAAGTGCCAGATACTGCTCTGCAAGTTTCTTCTTGTTCATCAGTGATACGCATCTCCAGTAGGCCTCATCAACCTCAAGAATCACGTTCTGCATCATCTGCTCGGATTCAAGCCTTTGCACCTCCTCATTTATCTTTGACAGTTTGTACATCTGTCTTACCAGTCCGCCCATATATACCGGCTGCACAAGAGAAATGCTGCCCCCGAATATATTCTGCACATCGCAGGTCAAGGCGTCCTGAGGCAGATAGGCAAAGCCCATGACTGCGGTAGGATCGAACGGAGGTGTTGGAACTACAGGCAGATACTTGTCCTCCCCGAGAAGTTTCACTGACTTGCCTGTCCTGAAATAGGCGGCATTGAAATCAATTGAAGGCAGGAACTGGGTGAACATCTGCTTGCGTGACTCCTCCGCTGCCTTGAGATTCTGGGATGCAATCTGCAGATCCTTGTTGGACTGCAGGGCCATTGCCCTGAAATCTTCAAGTGAATAGACCCCACCTTCATCAAATACAATCGAGTCTTTCTGAGATGCTTGCACCTTATCCTGGGCAATCAACAGTTGAGCGCCTAGAACTAAAGCGGCAATAATCAAAAACAATCTTTTCATATATAAAAGTCTTTTCTGTTAAACCTTATTAAAACCACAGGTCAATCCTTCCAACTTCAACCCCCCAGCAACCGTCCTGCACTATGACCACATCCCTTCCAAGTTTATTCTTCACTATCGATGGTTCATTGAGGAAAGTATGCGAGTGACCTCCTATGATCATATCCACATTCTCAGTAAGAGGGGCTATCTGCATGTCTCCTGGATTGCTCTGCTTCTTCTCGTCATAGCCGCAGTGAGACAGAACAATTATCAGGTCACACTTGTGTTTGTTCTTCAATTCAAGAGCATATTTGTTCAAGCAGTTTGAAGGATACTGATATTTCATACCGGCAAGTGTCTTGGGGCTGACCAGCCCCGGCAGATTCAAAGTGATTCCCAATATGCCTATCTTCTTTCCGCCACGCTCCACAATGGTGTATGGAGGTATCATTCCATACAGCGGGTTCTCCTCTGAAATCTCATAATTGCAATTTACTACGGGACATTTCAAATGCTTGATCCTGCGGGCAAGTTCCTCACAACCGTTGTCGAATTCGTGATTGCCGAAAGTGGCGGCGTCATAGCCCAATGCATCAACGAAGGCATCCTCGGCATCACCTTTGAAAAGTGTGAAATAAGGTGAACCCTGGCTGAAATCACCGGCATCAACCAGAAGGACCTTCCCCGGATAAGCCTTTCTTATGCTGTCTATGTACTGTTCCCTGCGCTCAATGCCCCCCAGTCCGTCATTTCTTCCGCCTTTCACAACATCAATGTGGCTGTGAGTGTCGTTAGTATGGAGAATCACCAGATCCTGAGCGGAAAGCGAAGCAGAGCATGCAACAAATACTATGGTCACCAATACGCTTAATATCTTTTTCATAACTCCTTCCTCCATCATTTGTTTTCAAGAACTGTGAGTCTGTCATCCAGAGGCCACTCAATATCCCTGCCCTCGGCCTTCATTACAGCGAACTTGTCAAGAATGACATCACGAAGCAGACTCCTCGAAGGAATTTCCTCCACGCCATCGTTGTACTTGAGCATATAGACTCCGTCACCTCCGTTGAGAAGGAAATCAATGGTTGCCACCTTGTAAACGGTTTCATCCTCTATTTCCTTGCCGTCGAGTGTGAGTTCCTTGACCTTCTTGTCTTCAATCACAGCCTTTGCTCCACCAAAAGCGCAGACCCTTGGATTCCTTGCTACCATCTCGAACAAGGTCTTTATGTGCTTGCCCTTCAAATCGATTACAATCACATAGTTGTAGAAAGGATACATTGAGTAAACATCGGCAACAGTTACATTGCCTTTTGCGAAATTGCTTCTCAAACCACCGTAGTTTATCAGGCTCAAGGCAACGTTTTCTTCCTTGCCCTTGGAATCAAGGTAAGACTGTGCGAATTCCTTTATGATATCCACGGTCATATTGGACAGTGCACAAGGATACCCGTTCTTTGTCATACCATCCGGACAATATCCTACAACTATTTCCAGAGAATCCACAGACGGTTTATACTTGGCTAGTACTTCGGAGCAGGCAGTGGTCTGTCCCTGTGGCCTGTCCCATCTGGAATCCATCTTCTCCTTGGACCATTGTATCTTGCTGTAGTTCTGAGCGCATGCACAACCAGCTGAGAACAGAAACAGAGCAGTGAGCAGAAATAAAGTCCTTCTCATATTATATTATTTTATTCTAATCCATTTAAACATATCTTTCCAGCTGGCCTTGGTGCCATACTGAAGAATACCAACCCTGTAAATCCTTGCACATATCCAGGTAATGCCAATGAAAGTTGCAATCAGTATTCCCATTGAGAGAGCGAACTCCCATACAGGTATTCCGTAAGGAAGACGCGCCATCATTACAACAGGAGAAGTGAAAGGTATCATTGAAGCCCAGAAAGAAAGCGAACTGTCAGGGTTCTGGAAAGTGCTGAGCATTATGAACAAGCCTATTATCAGAGGGATGGTGACAGGCAAGGTAAGCTGCTGGGTGTCCGCCTGATTCTCAACTGCAGAACCTATGGCAGCGAACAAGGCGGCATAAAGCAGGTAACCGAAGAGAAAATAAAGTGCAAAACCAAGAAGAAGCATACCTATATGCACACCTTTAAGTGTCTCGAATATATCGGAGATTATTGCAGAAGCTCCTGAATCCTCATTGCTCTGATCCACAATCTCCCCTGCAATTGCACCTGCACTTGCCATATCAATAGTCTGAACGCCTGTCTGCTCCATGACTTCAGCAGGCACAACCTGTTCAACAGGATTCGGAGCCTTCTGTGAAACCACTGAACCTCCGAAGATTGTTGCCGCACCGAACACAAGGACAGCGGTGAGAACTATCCAGATTGCGAACTGTGTGAGTCCCACGGCTGCCGAGCCGAGTATCTTGCCCATCATGAGCTGGAAAGGCTTGACACTTGAAACCAGCACCTCCACCACTCTTGTTGACTTTTCCTCAATAACGCTCATCATGACCCCTGAAGAGAACATCAGGATGAACATATATATTGCAAACGAACAGATGTAGCCCAGCACCATATAAACCTCAACCATCGATTCGTGCTCATCCTCGCTCTCATCTCCAAGCATATATGTGGAAGCCCTCACGTCGGAGTCAACGCTGTGGAGTATCTCTCTCAAACCTTCTATATTATACTTGGACAGTCTGTATTCGGTAACGGCATCATTCACTACGCCATTGAAATAATGCTGCATGTCAAGACTTACCTGTGAATCGGAGTAAATTGCGGTTTCAAGCTCCATTGAAGCGCTGTCCTTCACGCTCACACGGGCAATAGCATCATAATCCAAACTGTTGAAAATCGCTTTCAAATCCTCGAAACCTATTGAACCGTACTGATCGGCTCCCAGTCTTACCAGTTCGAAATTGTCCGACTGGCTTATGAGACTGTCCGCAACAATACCGCTTTCATCAACAAAAGCTATCACCTTCTTCTGGTCATCACCGCCCCAGAGCATGATAAGAGAAGGTACTACCATAAGTGCTGCAAACAGCAGCGGCACAAGCAGAGTGAGTATTATGAAGGATTTCTTCTTCACCTTTACCATATATTCTCTCTTGAAAACTATTCCAATTTTATTCCTGCCCATAAGCGTTTAATTTTCAGAAACCAGTTTTATGAATATGTCCTTCATTCTAGGAACAAGTTTAGTATACGAGCATACATCAACTTTTGAAATCAGGCTGCCCAGCACCTGTGAATTGGTTACACCCGCAGGAAGTTCAAGCACTGCACGCCTGCAATTGTCCTGCACTCCGCTTTCAACAAGTTCGTACATAGAAGGATCACCGGCCAGTTCCTCTCCATTATAGAGCACTTCGACCCTGTTGCCGCCATAATCCTCGCGTATCCTGCGTGTATTGCCTGAAAGAATCAGATTGGACTTGTTTATGAGCGCTATATTGTCACACAACTCCTCAACGCTCTCCATATTATGCGTGGAAAGTATTATTGTTGTGCCGTTAGTTTTCATTCTCAGGATTTCATCCCTTATAAGCTGAACATTTACAGGATCGAAGCCTGAGAAAGGCTCGTCAAGAATAAGAAGTTTCGGGTTGTGCACAACGGTGGTTATGAACTGAACTTTCTGGGCCATGCCCTTTGACAGCTCCTCTATCTTCTTGTTCCACCATGGAGCTATTCCGAACTTGGTGAACCATTTCTTTAGTTCCCTGTTGGCAGTGCTGTAATCCATTCCCTTGATCCGGGCCAGATAGAGAGCCTGCTCGCCAACCTTCATTTTCTTGTAAAGCCCCCTTTCCTCAGGCAGATAGCCTATGCGCTCTACATCCTCCTCGCATATGGGTCTGTCCCCGAAAAGGATTCTGCCGCTGTCCGGGATGGTGATCAGATTTATGGCACGTATCAGTGTGGTTTTTCCAGCGCCGTTCGGACCAAGAAGGCCAAAGATGCAGCCGGCAGGCACATCAATGCTCACACCGTTCAGGGCGGTATGGTTGCCAAAGGTCTTTACTATATTCTCACAACGTATCATACGAATTATTTGTTGTCACTCTTATTGGAATCCGCAATTCTGACCATAGCCTTGTTGTAGCAGGCACGGCACAGCGGCTTGTACGCATTTGTTTCTCCAAGAACAACAAGATTGTCATTCTTGATTGTCCTGAACGAGTGCTGTGCAAGGTCACCGCACATGACGCAGATAGCATGCACCTTGGTAACGTACTCGGCCATTGCCATCAGATGCGGCATTGGGCCGAAAGGGTTTCCAAGATAGTCCATGTCAAGGCCTGCACATATGACCCTCACTCCTGCATCCGCCAGCTGCTTGCAAACATCAACTATGGACTCGTCAAAGAACTGGACCTCATCAATGCCTATTACCTGAGCATCCCCTGCCAGTTCCAATATCTCCCTGGCCTCCTTCACGGGGCGCGAATTTATTGCGTGCGCATCGTGCGAAACAACATCACTGTTTGAATATCTTACGTCAATTGCCGGCTTGAATGTCATTATTCTCAGATTGGCGAATCTTGCCCTCTTTATTCTCCTTATCAGTTCCTCTGTCTTGCCTGAAAACATGGAACCGCATATCACCTCCAGACAGCCCCTTGTGGTAATATGTTCCAAATACAATTCTTCCATAAAAAAACTTTAAAGCAAATTACAAAGATAATCAAAATCGGCCTTAGGAAAAATCAACTATACGAAGAATTTGTTCACTTTGTCAATAACGTTGGGCAGAGCGAAAACAACCACCCTGTCATATGCGTTCACGGTTGAGGAATGACCGGTTATGAAGCATTCGTTACCGCGTACAATGCCGCCTATTATGGCTTCCTTAGGGAAATTCAAATCCTTGATCCGCCCTTTTGTTATGCGCGATTCAGGATTGGCAATGAATTCCAGAACCTCCGCATCCGTTCCGTTCAGACATTTCACGGTACGTATCTTGTTACTCAAAGTGAACCGGAAGATTCTTCCGGCCGTGCTGAGTTTCTTGTTGATTACAGCATCAACGCCCATTCCTTCAGCGAGCTTTATATACTCTATGTTCTCAACCTCAGCAATGGTCTTTGCCACACCAAGCCTCTTTGCTGCCGCACAGGCAAGGATATTTGTCTCCGAGCTGCTGGTTACTGCAACAACCGCATCGAATTCCCTGATATTCTCCTCAATGAGCAGATCGGTGTTCCTGCCGTCGCCCTGAATTATCAGTGCGTCAGGATACTTCTGCGCAAGCCAGGTGCATCGTTCCTCCTTGTTCTCCACAACCTTTATCAGACCTATGCCGTCACCTATCCTGTCAAGCAGCGTATCGCAGATACGGCCTCCGCCTATTATCATCAGGCTGTTGATATCTATCTTGTTCTTTCCGGAGTACTCCATAGCTTCGTCCAGACCATCGCGGGTGGAGATTATATAAACAAGATCTCCTTCAAGGAACTTGAAATCCTCGGCTTTAGGTATGAGTGTAGCACCATCACGGCCTACTGCAACTACCTTGTAATTTGTCACTTCGCCCTCGGAAGACAGGTAATCCAGGCCCTTGCGTATCAGAGGCGCACCCTCCTCAAGCCTTATGCCCACCATCTGAAGCCCTCCTGAAGCGAACTCAATGTATTCATTGGTTCCAGTCTGCTTGAGCAGGTCGTATATCTCACCGGCCGCAATGCGCTCCGGATAGAAGAGCAGATCAATGCCCAGATCCTTAAACAGAACCTTGTTGTCTGTCTCCATGAACTCGTTGTTGTTTATTCTGGCCGTAACTATCTTTGCACCAAGCTGTTTGGCCAGCAGGGCACTGATTATGTTCTTGTTCTGCTCCTCAGCGGGAGCCACGGCTATGAACAGGTCCGCATCCTGGACCATAGCGGTTTTCAGAATCCCCACGGAAGTGGTCTCACCCTCAATGGTAACAGCATCTGTAAGCGAAGACACTGTGGCCAGACGGGCCGGATCCCTGTCAATTATAGTAAGGTCGTGACCGCCACCTCCAAGCATCTTTGCAAGATGGCATCCTACATCACCTGCACCAGCAATTACAATATTCATAAACAGTCCTATATTTTTCTACTGCGATAGTGAATCAGCAGCGGCCACCTCCTCCGCCGCCGCCGAAATGTCCGCCTCCGAAACCGCCGAAACCGCCGTGGCCTCCACCGAAACCTCCACCAAAGCCGCCGCCGAAACCTCCGAAGCCTCCTCTGCCGGAGCGGCCGGAACGACCTGACAGCATATCCAGCAGCAGAAGTTTCTCCAATGTGCTCATTTTCCTTCCGCCGCCTCCCTTGCCATCGCCATCATTGTTTTTAGAGCCTTTGATGAGTATGATGATGAAAAAGATGAACAGTATCATGAAGATCACGGCGGTTGCAACTGCGCCGTCATCCTCCTGCCCGCCAGCAAATTCATTGGTTGAAATCTCACCTGCAAGAATCGGCATTATAGCATCCAGGCCGCTTTCAATGGCCTGATAGTAATTGTCCTGCTTGAGGAAAGGAATCATGTGCTCACGGACAATCCTCGAACAAAGAGCATCCGGCAAAGCACCCTCAACGCCATATCCGGTGGCTATGAAAGCGGCCCTGAAATCCGAAGGATTCATCTTTGCCTTCACCAGCATCACAACTCCGTTGTTGTACTTGCCCTGTCCCACTCCCATCTGCTCTCCTATCCTGTAGGCCATAGCGGCTTCATCATCGTTCTCAAGCTCGGGATATACGGCTACAAGTATCTGGTTTGAGGTACTGTCTGCAAATGCCACCAGCTTGTTCTCAAGAGCAGCTATCTGCTCACTGCTCAGGACACCGGCAAAATCGTTCACGAGCCTGTCCTTTGCAGGCATTGTAAAAGAAGACAAGGCCGCCGTTAGAGAAACGGCAGCCATAATCATCCTGCAATATGCAAAAAATCTCTTCAATTGCTTGCTTGTATTGTAAAACTAGAATTGAACAACTGGAGCGTTCTGAGCACCTTCCGCAGCGGCAAAATAAGGTTTCTTCTCAAAGCCGAACATGCTTGCAAGAATGTTCCTCGGGAATTTCCTTATCATGGTATTGTACTCCTTTGCCGCCTCATTGAATTTCTGACGTTCAACGGTTATTCTGTTCTCCGTTCCCTCAAGCTGCACCTGAAGGTCACGGAAATTCTCGTTTGCCTTGAGATCGGGATAATTCTCCTGAATCATAAGCAGACGGCCGAGTGCGCTGCTCAGTTCGCCCTGAGCCTTGTTGTATTTTGCAAGCGACTCCTCGTTAAGATCCTGAGCGTCTATCTTCATTGATGTTGCGTTGGCCCTTGCATTCACAACAGCCTCAAGAGTAGAGCTCTCGTGCTCGGCATATCCCTTTACCGTGGCAACAAGGTTGGGAATGAGATCCGCTCTGCGCTGATATACGTTCTCTACCTGTGCCCAGGCTGATTCCACTGCTTCCTCGCCTTTTACAAAATCATTCTGAGCGCTCTTGATCCAGCCGTAAAGAACAATAACCACAACAATGATGGCTATTATAGTAATCAATCCTTTTTTCATAATATGTTCATTTATTAATTTTTCTTGAGTTGAACGCACCTTACTGAAAGTGCCATGGTATTAGTTGCGCAAGTACCGAAGAAGAAATCCGTCTTGCGTATCTCCATATGCCTGAAGGCCGCATCCTTCGATTCATCCAGAGTTGAGCTCCACCACATTGCCTTTGACTGCATGCCTTTGTAATGAAGATATCTGTCCTGTGCATATCCTGCCGCAAGTGCAGCCCAGCCGAACTTGTTCTCAGGATTGCAGGCTGGATCGTACGGCCAGAAATTGGTACCGTTCAAGGCTGCGTTGATCTGCAGTTTGTCCGCTCCACCTTTCCAGTTGGTATGGAATTTCTGCCTTTCACCATAAAGAGCCTCGGAGAAATCCTCCCAGTCCTCGTTGGTAGGAACGCTCCAGCCTTCAGGGCATACTCCCTGAGGCCCCTTGCCCAATCCGGATGCGCTCTCTCCGCCCGTAGCATCCTCCCAGGTATAGTAACGTCCTGTTATCTTTCCCATTGAAGGAGACTCAGCGTATGGATGACCGGCGCCCTCCCAGTCCAGATTCCTTGCGAACCAGAGCAGATGCCCCACCTCGGTATATGCATATTTCTGATTATCCCTGGAATCAACCATATATGTTTCAGGCTGCTCGAAATCTGTAAAGCTCTTGTCACCGCACAGCAGATTGAGTTCATGCGAATATGTACTGTTATAATAACCTTCCGCCTTGGCATGCGCTGTAATCACGAAAACACCCAGAGTGTCCGGCATTGTCACAGTCACGGTCCGCCCCCAAATGGTATCCTTGAATATCTTGGCAGTGGAAGTTGTCCAGAAATACGTTATGCTTGCATCCTGCGGCTCGGTAAGGCCTTTTGCCTCAAGTGTGTACGTTGACATCGTATCCACATAGCTTGGCATTACAAAAATCAGGTTGCCAGGTATGTATGGTTTTGTCTCAAACTCTTCATCATCATCCTTGGAGCATGAACTGCACAGGCATACGGCAGTCAGCGCGAATGCTGCAAGGAACATCAAATATGTGTTTTTCTTTCTCATAATCCGCAAATTTGCACAAATTTTCAACCAATAGCAATTTTTTATCTTATTTGAAATAATTTTGCATGTATTTACTAAAATCATGCCAATAATCATGAAAATTCACAAAATATTGAAAACCACTTCAAAGATTGCCGTACTTGCTCTGGGAATTGCGCTCTCCGCCACATCCTGTTCTGAAAAAATAAGCAATCCCGCTTATGTTGTAAGCGAAGGTTTCGCCCAGGGAAGCACCTACAGGATAATATACCACATACCCGACAGCCTGCTTCAGGATTCGCTTGCCTTCAACAATGCGGCCGAGGATTCCATAGCAGTCTGGTTCAAACGCATTGACAACGCTGTTTCAGGCTATAACGGCAATTCTGAAATAAGCCTGTACAACAGCGGCCTTACAAGCAATGTCGGCAACATCTTTGCCGACATATTTGAGGAATCGTTCAAATACTATAAAATAAGCGGCGGACTTTTCGACCCTAGCGCCGCTCCCCTCTTCGACCTCTGGGGCTTTGGCTTCAAGAATGGTCTGGAGCCCTCCAGGCAGGCCATCGACAGTGTGAAAGCATTGACAGGAATGGACAGGCTATGTCTTGGAAGAACTCCTGGAGGAAATGTAATCTCCAACTGCGACAGCCTGACTTCAAATGTTATTCAGCTGAATTTCAATGCTATAGCTCAGGGATATACTGCAGACTATTTCGGTCGTGGTCTGGAAAGGATGGGCATTGAGGATTATCTTGTTGAGATTGGAGGCGAGATGCTGTGCAAGGGCGTGAATTCCGGGGGAGAGCTCTGGAAGATTGGCATTGACAAGCCTGTTGACGGCAACAACATCAGCGGTCAGATGATTCAGGCCGTGATTGCAGTAAGCGGCAGGGGAATTGTCACCAGCGGGAATTACAGGAAGTTCTACATCAAGGACGGGCAGAAATATTCCCACACCATCAACCCGCTTACAGGATATCCGGTCACACATTCTTTGCTGAGCGCAACCGTCATTGCACCAAGCAGCACCCAGGCCGATGCCTACGCAACAATGTTCATGGTAATGGGCCTGGAGGATTCGCAGAAATTCCTTGAAGCGCATCCCGAGCTTGACGCCCTCCTTATATACCAGAAGGGTGACAAACTCAAACAGTTCGCCACCCCCGGTATCGTATTTGAATAGAAATATACTTCCTCCAAACCAAACAAGTTTTTTAAAATATTTTGTGTACTGAATAAAAAATGCTAATTTTGTTCAGTACATAATAATAAGTGAATGAAAACTATAGTTGCAAAGCAAAGAGAGGAAAGGGACAAGTTGCTTTCCATGGAATATCAGGAAAGGCATAGTCATGCCAAAGCGGTTATTTACAGGGATTCCAAGCCGATAAAGCTGATAACCGGGCCGAGGAGGGCGGGAAAGTCCGTACTTGCCCTTCAGATGCTTTCCGGCAAGAACTTCGCATATCTCAATTTTGATGATGCAGCTCTGCTTGAAAAATTCTCCGAGGATGCTGTGGAGCAGGCGCTCGGTGAGGTGTACCCTGGATACGAATATATGCTTCTTGATGAGGTTCAGAATCTGGCTGGCTGGTCGATGTGGATCGAGAGACTCTACAGGAACGGGGTCAACATGGTCATCACCGGATCCAATGCAAATCTTCTCTCCGATGATCTTGCGGCCGTCCTTTCCGGACGCTATATGGAAATACGTCTGTTCCCGTTCTCAGCCGGTGAGTATATGTCATATCTTGGTTATCAGGTTGAAGAAACACCGCCGTACCAGCCGGCGGAAGCCAATAACCGTCTGGAAAGGTTCATGACATTCGGCGGTTATCCTGAGATTGCAAAGACGCCCCATGTTACATCGGGGTATCTCTCCGCCCTGTTCGATGCAATAATCATGAAGGACATAGTCCGCCGTTACAAGGTGCGGAAGGTGGAGGAACTTTACAATGTTGCCGACTGGCTTCTCTCCAACTTCACGAATCCTTTCAGTGCAACATCACTTGCAGAAGAGCTGGGTATGTCCAGTGTCCTTACAGTTCAGAAGTTCTCCAGCTATCTGCAGAATACATATCTCTTCCAGTATTTGCCACGTTTCTCAAACAAGCTGAAACTGATGAAGAAGGCCGATAGAAAGGCTTATGTCGTGGACAATGGCTATATAATGGCCCGCGCCTTCGAGCTTTCGGAGAACAAGGGGCGGTTGCTTGAGAACCTGGTTTGTCAGGAACTGCTCAAAAGAGACTATGACCTCAAGAAGTACGAACTGTTCTATTACCGCTCACGCAATGACAGGGAAACCGATTTCGTCTGCCGCAGGGGAGTCAAGGTCGAGCGGATGATACAGGTGTGCTATGATATGAATGCTGTGAAAACCCGCAAGCGTGAGGTGGAGGCACTTGTCGAATGCGCAAGTGAGCTTAAGTGCCTCTCTCTCTCCATCATCACATGGAATCAGGAGGAGACGATACAGCAGGATGGATACACAATAAAGGTTGTCCCGCTCCGTAAGTGGATACTGGAAAAGCTATGCTAAAAACAAGATTCTGAAAATTCTTAACTTATTGGTTGCTTTTTAATTATTAAACAGTACCTTTGAGTGTTTCAAACGAAGGTCAAAAAATAAGCCAACCACATAAGTGGCTAATTTTTAACGTATTGCGTACTATGCAACGTCATTGATAATCACGGATCATGCTTGAAACCCTGTGCTAGGTATAGAACACGGTTCACAAAGAATCAGGATTGACTTGTAGCACGAAAATGCATGGAATGAGCTGTACGGAGGCTAATCAGTAGTGGTGCAGAGTGTATACTGCATACAAACCTGCGAACATGAAAAACACCTGTCCATACAAGTCCGTCAAGAATGCACTATGGCAGCGGGCACTTGGACAGGCCTCACCTGAAAGGTCACACCTGTCCACCAAAGCCTTGCAGGAATGCACTCAGGCGAAGTTCCCATGGACAGGTCTTTTTCGGGCAGTGATGCAAGGCGTGAACTATTCGCTAAACCAAAAATCACCGTCCACGTTTATTGGCATAGGATGGTCTTGTGAGGCGGATTGGCAAATCAATGAGACAGAGGTCTTGTGGCACCGCCGCCGACCTTATACCCAAGCCAGCTGCTACAACAGGAAGCGCAGCATGGAGCATTCAAGGACTCCATTTGCGTTTACGCTGTTGCCAATCCTTTTCGTTCGCAAATATATAATGCGGCCGAAAAACAGGCACTTTTCCGGACGTTTCCAGCTAAACGGCCGAAATTTCGGTGATTTTTCGGCCAAAGTGCAGAATTTTCATGATTTAGCCGAAGATATGCCCATTTCTCGGCCGAAATGCTCTGAGTGGCCGAGATATTGCCGTTTTCTCGGCCATTTGCTTGAAAAGGCCGCATCAGCGGCCTAGCGGAGGGCGCGAAATTGCTGGAAGGCGAAAACTTGCGAAAGAACAGCGAAGAGTTGCGAAAAGCAGCAAGTTCGGTATAGCCCGGGAGCGGGAATAAACAAATGTAGCGGCAGGTCACTGGAATATGAAAAAGCTTCGCCACGGGAAGGCGAAGTTTTTCAGATGAAGTGACTGCCGCAACCAAACGAGCAACAGTATCTTATTTCAAACGCTGTTAAGCCAGAACCTGGCCCTTCAACTCACAACCATTGTACTTGCCGTTCTCAATGGTGTGCTGTCCGTTCACAATCACGTGCTCAATACCCTTTCCGAACTGGTGAGGGTTGTTGAAGTCAGCTGTATCAATGATTGTATCAGGGTTGAAGATTACGATATCGGCTGCATAGTCAGGAGCAAGAAGTCCTCTGTCCTTCAAACCTACTCTTGAAGCAGGAAGAGAGGTACATTTGCGTATACCTTCAGCCAATGAGCATATCTTCTCTTCGCGAACGTACTTGCCAAGGAATCTTGTAAATGTTCCGTATGATCTTGGATGAGGCATCTCTTCACCAAGAGGTCCTTCAGGAGAATAAACGCTTCCGTCCGAAGCAGGCATGCTGAGCTTGTGTGAGAGGAAGAGCTTCACGTTGTCCTCTGTCATTGCAAAGCAGATCATGCTTACGCCAAGATGCTCGCTTATGAGAAGGTGACGTATCATCTCCCACTCGCCCATGCCTGAAATCTCACAGCACTCGGAGAGTCTCTTGTTTGAATACTGTGCGTTCTCAGGAGCGCTGCAGCTCTGGATGAGAACATTCTGAGGACCGCCGAAACGCTCGATGCGGCTCAGTGCGTATGCTCCTATCTCATCGGATGTCTTCTTGGTCTCAAGACGTTTCATCTTGTCCTCGTATGAACCATCGCGGTGTGTGAGAGGAATGAATGTGGTCATTCCTGTTGAGAATGCTATGTAAGGGTAGCGGTCAAAGGTTACGTCAACGCCTTCTGCTACAGCCTTCTCAATCATTTCAATCATATGAGGGCCCTTGTGCCAGTTTGCAGGGTTCTGAGCCTTGAGGTGTGAAATCTCAAGACGCGCACCGCTGTTGCGTGCCATTCTTATTGCCTGCTCAATTGCCTCCTCTACACGGTCATCCTCGTTCATCATGTGAATTGCATAGAGGCCGTTGTGCTTTGCCACAACCTTGAGGAGTTCTGTCATCTCGTCCTCGCTTGCGTATGAACCAGGAGTGTATTCGAGACCGAATGAAAGTCCGAGGCTGCCCATTTCAAGTTCCTTTTCAAGGATCTGGCACATCTTCTGAATCTGCTCAGGGGTTGCAGGAACGTTGTAATCACCAACAACAGCACTTCTGAGCTGGCCCTGGCCTGTATAGCTCTTGAAGTTGATACCTATGCCTTTCTTGCGCAAAGCATCATAGAAGCCATCAACATCCTGCCACCAAGGGAAACCGTGGCGCATGCTTCCAATCTTCTTGGCTGCGTACTCATCTGAATATGGGAATGGTGAATCACCGCAGTTACCACCGATATCAGTTGTCACACCCTGATATATTCTTGAATCTCCAAGCGGTGTCACAAAAAGATTGGTATCAGTATGTGTATGAATATCAATGAATCCCGGAGATACTGCAAGGCCCTTGGCATCAATGATCTTGTCGGCATGCTCGCCAATCCTGCCTATTGCTGCAATCCTGCCGTCACGTATACCTATGCTGCCTTTGATTGGCTCGGCTCCGTCACCGGCATAAATCAGGCCGTTCTTGATGATGGTGTCGAACTGCTCCCTTGTGGTGCAGGCTGTAAGGAATGATCCCATGCCGCCGCCAATGAGCGCAGCGCTTGATCCCATTGCGAATGAAGCCTTGAGGAAGCTTCTTCTTGAAATGTTTTTGTTGTTCATATAGTGATATTGTTTAATGATTTATCGCAGTGAATTGTAAATTTCCCTTTCCTCCTCTGTGAGGTCTCTCTTCCAGCGCTTGTGGCTCCAGAGCCAGTTATGAGGATTGCTCAGGATTGCGCTCTCCAGCAGGCTTGCATAACGCCTGACAATTTCATCGCACTCCATTTCCTTAGGGAACTCGCTTATGGTGGTGAAGTGCATGAGATACTGGCCTCTCTTCTGCCTTGCTATATCAAGGAAAACTACAGGAACGTTCATCTTATGAGCGAGATGCGCAGCACCGTTGAACATAAGGGTAGGCTGTCCGAGGAATTTCACTACCGTTCTTGCATCCTTCGGGGACTGGTCGGCAATGAACACGTACACTCCCCTGTTGTCCTTCTTGAGTATTGTACGCAGGAAATTGTGGGACTCAATTATATTACCTATGATATGGAGATGCTTGTATTCATGAAGCCTTATCTTTATGACAAGGTCGTTCATTATCTTGTTGCGCGTGCGCTTGTAGCCCACCCATATCGGCTGCCAGCCGAAGCTCTCGGGCTTCCTCTCCTTCCAGTAACCGCCGAAGCCACCTATGAGCTCCCAGTTGCCGCGATGGCCCATCACAACTATTATTTTCTCGTGTGTCTTGAAGAGTTCATCGGCAATCTCCGGGTTGTCAATGTAGAAACGCCTGTGAAACTCACGGTTGTCCATGCTCAGGGACCATACGTTCTCCACAATGATATCACAGACATACCTGTAGTATTCCCCGGCAATCTTCCTGATTTCATCGTAATGAAGGCTTGGGAAGCACCTTGAAAGGTTTGTTAATACAGTTGTGTACCTGTACCTTACCACCCTGTGCAGGAAGAACCTCATTACATCCGATATCACATAATGAACCCTCAGAGGCAGCAGGGAGAGCAGCCACATTGCCCCGAAGATGATATTTGCCACAGCCTTATGGAACATTTTCTTCTACAGCGATAGTCAAACAAAGATAACCATAATTTTTGCCGTGACAAATAGATTTTGAAAAATCGAAAGTTTGGCAAATATGAGAGCAGAAATTCCATCACAAACATGTTTTAATTTAGATGCAGTATTTCATGAGTTTTCCATCATTTTGTACAATTAACTCTCCAGTGTAGTAGACTTGGGCTTTGAGAAGCGTCCGCGATGTGGTGCCGTCTTCTTCCTGGAGGCGTATTTCGGGGTGCAGCTATCGGGGATCTAAAAGCCTAAGGCTTCGCAGATGTCAAGTTGGCCACCGATGCACGGCGTGATGAACTTCGCCAGGTTTGTGTGCTCGATGCACAAGAGAACCGCCAGATCGTCTTCAAAATGAAAAAGCTTTAGCTTCTTGATTGCGCAACTTTTCAGCCGACGAGGACTTTGCCGATGTTTCGGGTGGCGGAGTGTGGTCTGCGTTTCCATAAATACAAGATTACAGCTCTTCAATTTCATCGGCGTTCACGCCTGTGCAACTGGATATCAAGTCGGGAGCGAGCCCTTTTGCCTTCATCTTCCTTGCCACTTCACGCTGTTCTTCTGTGCGACCCTCGGCAAGGCCTATGGCATGGCCTTCAGCAAGACCTTCTGCAAGGCCTTCAGCACGGCCTTCCTCAAGGCCCTCTTCCTTCCAGTCTTCGAGGTTGGCTTCGTATTCGGCCTCCCCGAGGATGGATCTCATATAACTGTCTTTGGTGTCCTGTTTCATCTTTGCGGTGTCAGCAGCTTTAAACAAGCGTTCCAGCAGAGGGTCGTTGAGATTGTCCGGAATATCGGCGCAGTCGGCCATTTCCATAAGGACGTATGACAACTTCTCCAAAAATGGTGTATGCTCGTTGATTTCCTGCAGACTGCCAGCAAATTTAGGCAACTCAATAAAGATTTGCAACACCT
>NZ_JBAELF010000064.1:0-2331 GCF_056211015.1 Candidatus Egerieousia sp. | reverse complement strand
GATGATGGCAATCAGCGTGAACGCTGTAACCTGCTTGCTCAGCTTCTCCTCCAGATTGTACTTGCGTGCAAGCTCCTCGTCGAAAGGATGGAGAGCTATACTGTCAGGGTCGACTTCAGGACATAACTCCAATGCGGTATTCCTGATGAAAGTCATCACCTTGCGAATATCAGCACCTGCAGTCGTTCTTACATAAATATGAGTCAAGCCCTGCTGCCTCCATGAATGGTCCTTACCGAAGAGATAGAATGCGAACGGATCGCTGCCGTACTGAAGAGGACGGAAATGGAAGTTCTTGCAGAATCCCGCCAAAACAGCATTCTCCTCAGTATGACTCGGGACATTCGAGTCAAGTGAGAACTCATACGTGTCCCTTGCCTCCTCATTGAAGATAAGCACTCCCGTCTCCGAGAGCTCATCACTTTTTGTAAAGTTCCTGCCTTCAACCATCTCGATTCCCATGAAATCAAGAAAATTATAAGCTACCGGATATACATCAAAGTTTATGGTACGTCCATTATCCGGATATCCCCATCCCATCCTGGACTGGCTCACCATCTGGCCATTAGCCCATGTCAAATCAGCGATGTCAGGATTGCTTCGGAGTTTATCTTCAAACGCTTCGTTCTTGGGGTTCCACCAAGCCACATCGCCAGGAATTACGCCCGATATCAACTGCTCCTTGTCGAAGCCCATGTCGAAGGTCATCATGTATTTGTGCTGGAGCTTGACAAACGAAGCGCAGATGATTAGCACAAGCGAAATGACGAACTGAACTCCAATGAGAGTATTTCTCAGACTGCGACCGGCTCTTGACGAACCGAAAGAGCCCTTGAGCACCATTGCTGGCTGGAAAGAGGTAATGTAGAAAGCCGGATAGATACTGCTCACTGCGGCGCCGATTATTGCAACGGCAACCGTGAGGACAAGTATCCCTACGTTAGCTGTCATACCTATCGGCGCAGCAAGGATATCAGTCATCGAAGACTTATCCAGTGCCAGCACCATGGCAGCCGCCATAATGAGCGCAAGCACAACCATGCCCACTGACTCCAGAATGAAATTCAGGACAAGCGAAGCTCTCGATGTGCCGAACACCTTGTATGTGTTCACGCTCCTGACACGCGCAGGGACAAGGGCAAAGAAGAAGTTCACGAAATTGATCAAAGCAATCAGTATGATAAGGATTGCCACAACCAGGAGTGACACGTCAGTTGCCTTGTTCCCCGAACGGCATACAGGGTGCTTTGCATTGAGATCTTCACGGTAATACAATTCCTCGAATGGAATCAAGGTGATATTCAGCTGACTCGCCATATACCCCTCTATCTCATTAGCAGCCTGTTCAAAGGCCTCCTTACCGTCGGCACTACTCAACTTCACGAAATATGGGAAACCGTTTTTATCCCAATCGTCAAGGAATTGTTTGCCATAGCTATGAATCAGATCTATGCAACCTGGGGAACTGTTCTTAGGGAACTTATCCTTCCAGATAGCCGCAACATAGCAATGGAATGGCGCACCGGCAGGATTGAATGAGAGATAATCTCCAACCTTGAGATCATGATCACTTGCAAAGCGGCTCGAAATGGCAACTGCTCCTACGCGGGACATATCATCGAACGATCCAGATTCAGCCTCAAAGTCAAACACCTCGAATATACCTTGGGTTGCCCTCTGCTCCACTGCAGAGAACTTTCTGACATTGTCTCCCTCCTTGAGATAAAATATTGACTCATCCGTCCCTGAGGCAAAAGTAGATGTTCCGAAAGCTTCCACACAAGGAACTGACGTACAAATCTCCTCGGCCATAGGCCTTGTGAAGTACAGTTCAAGTTCACCGTCTTTACCAGGATTAGGACGTGTCATCAAGAAGATGCGTTCCCCGTCCTCTATACCCTTATTGTACGTGAATCCCCACTGCACCTGAGTCAGGATCACATAAAACGCCGCGAAGGCCACCGCCATGCCGAAAATGTTCAGCAGGCTGCTCGCCTTGTAATGGCGCAGGGTGTTCAAAAAGTTTTTCAACAGATACTTCATCGTATTATAATCCTTCTTTATTCTTTCTTCAACTCAATCGCAGGATTCGTCCTTGCCGCCTTCAGAGTCTGCCACAAAACAGCACCAAAGGCGATGGCCGCTGAAATGATTACAGACACTATGAACACCCATCCGTAGCCTTCTACACGATAAGCAAAACGCTCCAGATACACTCTAGAAGCCCAGACGGCCAGCGGAACACCAATCATACAGGCGATGCCTGTCAGAATCATATAAATCTTGACGTTCCTCCAGATCTCGCCATTGACATCAGCCCCAAAGACTTTG
>NZ_JBAELF010000063.1:0-2258 GCF_056211015.1 Candidatus Egerieousia sp. | reverse complement strand
CCGAATAGAACCGCATACGAAGTGGAACACTTTGCTTTCAGATTGCATTTTTGAGGATCTGCACCTTTTTCAATCAGAAATGCCTTTGCAATTTCCCGTTCCGTGATGTAGCCGGACGAGCCCGCAAATGATAACAAGGGGAAAGCCATGAAATAGAAAACTGCAATAACAGGAATGATAATCTTTTTCATTACCGCTTTTTAAAAGTTGTTATGCTTTATTTGAATCAATACCGGACAGGATGAATCCGGTCAGTGCAAAAGTAATAAATTTTGTAGAGAAACTTTCATTTCGTCAAGTAATACGGGGTTTTCATGAAATATATGGCGGAATGTTTGGAGAGGCTTTGGAGGTGCATTACATTTGTGCAAGAAACATAAAAACAAAGGATATGAAAAGGATTACAAGAATTTTATTCATTGCTCTTGCAATGATTGTGGCGGGCGGAGCTTCGGTGAAGCTTCTTGCCCACGACTTTGAGATCAGACTCAAGAGCGGGAACGTTCTTTTCTTTAACGTTACCGATACTTTCAAGAAGACAGTTGAGGTCACCTACGGAGGCAGTGCAACCCAGACCAGGGATTCACTTCCTGAAGGCGAGCTGGTTATACCGGGAGCGCTGCGCAAGGACAGCGTCATCTACACAGTCTCTTCAATAGGTCCGAGGGCATTCAGCGGGGCCTCAAAGCTGGTGAAGGTTACAATACCATCGTCAGTGAAAAAAATTGGAGACTATGCGTTCGAGGACTGCGGCTCTCTCAAGGAAATAGTTCTTGGGCCAGTTGACCAGACTTTTGGCAAGGAGGTTTTCCGCAACTGCACAAGCGTGAGCAGCGTGGTGTTCGGTGACAAGTGGCGCAGGGTCAATCTTGCGGAGTTCAGGTGGAGCGATTCGCTGAGGATGGTTAGGATACCGGCATCGGTTGCCGACATCAAGGGCCTGAAGAATCTGGTGCATCTTGAGAGCATAGAAATAGAGTCAGGCAACAGGAAGTTCTCCTCATACGATGGCATGCTTTACTCAGCCAACGGGGATACATTCTACGCCTGCCCTTGCGGAAGGAAAGGAAGCATTGTGGTGAAAAACGGAACGGAGACCGTGCTTGAAGGTGCGTTCAGGGCATGCCCGGGTGTTGAGTCGGTTGATTTTCCGTCATCGCTTACCAAGATGTCATATCTGGAGTTCTTGGATGAAAAGAGCATAAAGAGGATAAGCTTTGCATCAGGTGTTCCACCACGCACTGCGGTAAAGGACGGTATGGAGGTTTTTGCATTGAGAATTGCCTCACAGGACATGGTCATTTACGTTCCGGATTCCGCATACAGGACATACTGCACAGCTATTTGCGGCAGTGACGGGGAATATAGTAACATTGGAGGCAAGCAGGCCGGTGTGTGCATTGCGGCTACCATGGCCTCATCAGCGAACATTGTAAAAAGCAGCAAGATAAAATAAGGAAGCATATGAAAGCAATATCCATCCGCTCACGTAAGATTCTTACAATTTCAATGTCACCATCTTCAACCAGTCAGCTTTCTTTTCCGACCAGGTCTTGAGCGTGTAGGCTCATATTGCATCCAGATCCTGAGCGGCTTCAGCCACAAAGCGGCTGGCCATACGCTTGTCGTGTGGCCGTTTGGTCTTCGCCGTCCATTCTGGCGGCGTTATTCCGCCGGGCCTCTACTGAGGCATGGCGGAAAAATTTTTTCAAATAGGAGATTACCTTGCGATTTTCCAGCTGGTTATGGTGTGCTTGGCGCAGGTGAAGCGCACGCCTACCTTGACTTTCGGTCTCGGGTCAGCCATGTACGGTGCGTCGTAGAGGTTCCTCTCTATCTGGGCAAGGGCAGAGCTTGCCGTTCCCCTCATCTTGAACTCGAATATGTATATTGCATCGGGCAGCCATACCACCATGTCAACACGGCCTTTGGCCTGCTTAACTTCAGTTTCAAGGTTGAGGCCCATTCCGTTGAACAGGATGTAGAGATCACGCTGGTGCAGGGCCTCAAGCTTCTCAAGGTCTTCAAGAATCTCCTTGCCCTCGTACATGTAAGGCACGCCGGCGAGGAATGACTGCAGGGCCTTCATTGCTGCATCCACATTGCCTCTGCGCAGGGCCCTGTTCATTGCGTCAACCATGTTCATTCGCTGGTCGGTATTCAGAGGAGTGAGCTCACTGATGAAGTTCTCGAACAGGCCCACTCTCACCTCATCGTTCGGGATGCCAAGTATGTATGAACTGGATGCCGGACTGTAG
>NZ_JBAELF010000062.1:0-10802 GCF_056211015.1 Candidatus Egerieousia sp. | reverse complement strand
ATAAGTATTATTTGAAATAGTGTGACAGTTTACGCGCCAGTGCGGCGGTGATGACACCTTGGCGCAGCAGGTTCTCAATAGTGAGTGCCTCTGCGCCATATTTCTTTCTGATGAAACTCATGCTTCTTGCCGCAAATGCCCCTATATAGGGATGCGATGCCATTTCTTTGTCTGAAAGTTCTGAAAGCGCAATCCTATGGTCGGATTCTGCATTGACTGACTCCGATGGCAATGAAACCTGTATGCGGCTTCTGAGCCTGGCGAAACGTGCTGAGTCAATACCGGGAATTTCGAGCAGCTGGCTGTCGCAGTAGAAGAAGCCGAGCCTGTTGCGGTAATCCATAATCTTCCTGGCATAATAGGCGCCTATTCCCATGAGAGATGTGAGGTCGGCACTGTCGGCAAAGTTCAGATCAATGGTGTCCGAGCGCACTGCCCGGACGCGTACTGGCTGCAGCGAATCGCTGTCCCGTCTGAATCCCCTGACCCTCTGCATCGTGTCGTATTCTTTCCACTCCCTCCTCTGATAGATATCTCTGCTGCGATTCCTGCCATAACCTCCGGCTGTATGATTCAGCTTTCTTTCCGAACTGCTGCCGTAAATGTCAGGAATCACGATAAAGGCCTCCAGCTCCTGATACTTTTCCGGAGAAACGGTGTACATCCTTGCAAAATCCTCCTTCCTGCGGAATTTTCCTCCTTTACAGCGATAGTTTTCAATGCCTCTTGCCTGCGCATCCGAAAAGCCAAGCAGCAGCAGGCTGTCGTGGCTTATTGTGTTCGGGTTGAAGTCAAACAATGCCGGACTATCGCCCAGGGTGGGGCAGTGTTCAACTGAAAAGAAAGTGTAAATCTGGAAAGCCAGAAGGCCTGCCAGGAGTGAAATGATGGCAATGCTGCTACTCCTCTTCTGTCTGTTCATAATTATCCTCCCCCCACTTGTAATCCTTCGCTGCAATTATGATGGCAATTTCGCCCTTGGGCTGGTTGTTTTTATACCAGTTGAGAACCTCCTGTGCCGGTCCGCGGCGGCATTCCTCGAATTTCTTGGTAAGTTCACGGCATACGGCAACTCCTCTTTGCGCTCCCATGAACTGCACAATCTGTTCAAGCGTCCTGACCAGTCTGAACGGTGATTCGTAAACGATTGACGTATGCTGGCATTCAGCAAGTTCCAGCATCTTTGTCTGGCGGCCTTTCTTTACAGGCAGAAAGCCATGGAATGTGAAAGTGCTGGTTGGAAAACCGCTTTTTGTGAGCGCCGGTACAAAGGCTGTTGCCCCGGGCAGTGCTTCAACTTCAATCCCGGCCTCAATGCAGGCGCGGGTAAGGAAGAACCCCGGATCGGAAATGCCCGGTGAACCTGCATCCGATATGAGCGCAACATTCATTCCGGCGGCAATCTTTTCACAGACCGCTTGTGAAGTCTTGTGCTCGTTGAACTTATGGTGGCTCTCCATGTGGGTTGCAATCTCGTAGTGCTTGAGCAGCACGCTGCTGGTGCGTGTGTCTTCTGCCAGAATGAGATCAACCTCCTTCAAGATCCTGAGCGCCCTCAAAGTTATATCTTCAAGATTCCCTATGGGCGTTGGTACCAGAAATAATTTCCCCATCATATTATTGATTCATCCCTCCGTTTTCTGTGTTCGTGCTGTCTGCAGGCTGCTGTATTCCTTCAGGAGTTGCATTTCCTGAATCAAGCTGCTTGTTCTCATCTGCAGACAATTCTGTCATTGCTCCGCTCTTCTGTCCTTCTTCAACAGCTTTCCTTGCAAGTGCCGCAGCGCTGCTGTTGCTTACCGCCCTCTCGACTCCACTTATGAAAATGTCCCTTATCTGATTTCTCAGGTTCACTCTGGCAGAATCAAGAAGTTCTGTATATACCGGCACATCCTCGCTCTTGTACAGGCAGCGGCCTATCTTGAATTTCATTTTGTCCGGTGTGCCGTGAACTGTAAGGCCTATGCGGAAAGGTATAGGCGATTTGAGCACCGATATATGGTAGTTGAATGACATGTCCAGATTCTGTGTACCGCTGATAGCAGCCTTGTACCTGTCCATAGTAAGCACGAACGGGAATATCTCTATCTTGTTGTCCGCTATCACAGCCTGAACGGATATCTTGTCTATCAGGTTCTTGTCCCTGTTCTTGAATCTCAGTTTCCTTGCTATGTCGGTGAATGTCTCACCATCCATCAGAACCATATTTTCGCCAACCAATGTGGCATAACCGTTCACCGTATTCATCTGGAGATTCAAAAGTGAATCCACCTTGGTCATTGCAGAGATTGTGCAGGTCACCTTGCCCTCGAACGAACTGAGCATAGGAAGGAGAGTGTCAACCTGAGGCAAGAGATCAATGAGCTCCGCAATCTCAAAATTATTCATTCTGAAATCAAAGCCGGCGGAAACGTCATCTATTTTCTTAGCGGCATAGAAGGCATTCAAATCTATGGTGCCCTCTTTGATGGCAGCCTGGAAGGCGTTCATCTGGAATGCGCAGTTCCTTACTATCAGGTTTCCTGACAGCCTGTCAACAACTTTTTCGCTGGTAGTTATTCTGTTAAGGTCAAGATTTATGTTAACAGCTATGCTCTCCGGGATTACCGGTGATTTGATCTGTGTGGTGTCGGAGTCCATGGATTCCTGCAAGACCTTTTCCAGATTCTCGTCTGACTGCACCATCTCCTCCTGTACATTACCTTGGGCAAGCTTGCTCTGGAACTCAAGTCCCTTTGTGTAAGCAAGCATGAGTTCGTCAATGTTGAGCGAGTCGGATGTAACCTTGCCTGTGAAACTGAGCTTGCCTTTTCTTGTAACGGCATCAGCAAAGCCCTGCAATGTTCCGCTCAATGCAATCGAGGACTTGCCAAGGTTCAGTCTGGTGTCCTTGAACTCCATGCCATTGTTGTTTATGTCGAGATTGAAATTGGAGAATCTTGTCCTCAACGGGAAGGATGGTGTTATCACTCTGCCGGAAGCGGACTTGATTGTTCCGCTGATGTCCCAGTTGCGCAAAGCCATCCTGCTGTACATCTTGAGATTGAATTCATAAGTTCCGGTTGAATCCATCCTGAACTTTGGCCTGTGCATAATGGCTTTCACGGACATTGAAGTTCCCATTGCCATGAATCTGTCGGTTCCGCTCCTTGTTCCAATGACTCTTGAATCGAGAGCCAGTGAAGCAACCGGAGTCTTGCCATCTGTCCAAGGTGTGATGCTGAACGAGCCGCCTGCCTTGCGCAATGAAAGGCTGGTTGAGTCAATGTCCCTCATTCTCAGACCGCCGATTTCAAGATTTCCGTGAAGTGTGAGCGTAGGACCTTCAGACCTCCTGTTCTTGTTTGCTTTCATAGCCTCCTGCAGCTTCTGAGCTTCCTTCTGGGACAACGCTTTTGGAGCCTCCTGATTTCCTGTGAACTCAAGAGACTTTCCTGCAATGAACACACTGTCCTTGTAATTGAGGTTGAGAGTGTCAAGTGCTATTTCAAGATTCAGGACTTTCTTGCCGTTCTGAATGAGGCTGTCCTTGCTGTTGCCAACCATTCCGGCAAACAGTTCGGCCTTCCCGGATTTCAGGAATATACCTTGTGACGGCATATCAAGGAGCAGGGAATCAGAAGACAAAGATGCGCTCAGAGTATTTTTTGAAAGTGCGAACAGATTCAAGTCACTCAATTTGCCGGCAATGGTGAAATTGCCGTTCAGGTCTCCTCCTGCTATTGTTCCATCCTTAGGTTTGATAATGGCTGAGAGCGTGTCCAGATCAATGGCTGCGCTGGCCTTGAAGTTCAGAACAGGATCCTTCGTATATTCCTTGCAGGATCCTGAAACGTTCAAGTCTATTCCTCGTCCCTCAATGCTGAACTTGTTTATATTGAGATTGTTAGCCTTGATATCCTTCTGGTCAAAATGCAGATTCATATCCGCCTCAACATTCTTGAACACGGCTTTTTGTCCTTCCTTGCTTCCTCTTAGCTCGATTGTGCTCTGCGGAATGGCAAAACTGAAATCAACCACCGGCATTTCACCGCTCTTGAAATCATATCTTCCCTTGACATCCGCTGCCACATTTATGCTTGCATCTGTCCTTATCCTGTCCGGATCAAGGAATGATTCAGGTATGTATGCAAAGAGTTCCTTTATATTGTAGCCGTTTATCCTTCCGCTCAGTTCTGGAATTTCAACTCCGCTTCCATCTACGCTCAACCTGCCTTTCATCTCCAGAGGAATGGTTGCAATCCTGAGAATGAGATCCTCTATATTGAAGTCCAGTCTGTCATCACTGCCTTCCTTCATTTCTATCCTTCCTTCGGCATCGAATGGAATGTTCCTGGCTACCGAGATTCCGTGCATCCTCATATCAGTCCTTGTCTTGAGCAGAACGGAAATCATATCACTGTTCTTCCTTTTCCTCATGCTCAGGGAATCTATTGAGAACTTCAGGGCGTTGTCCTTGCTGCTGTCCGCAATCACTTTCCTGGTTGAATTGAACTGGTATGTAAGACGTGAAATCTTTGCGCGGGTCACATTGTTCTCATCAATCACCGTTGAGAAATTGCCACGCAGGGACAGTTCTCTCAAATCCAGGTCCAATTGTATGGAATCAGGAGCACTTTCCAGCGAGATGGAGGCACCGCCTTTTACCGCAAGACGGTTGAGGCTTACGGCCATTGAACTGGAATCGGCCTGTTCTGTAGTGTCTGTCTGCATTTTTACAATGTCCCAGTTACATTTACCGTATGCGGATTTGTATCCGTTCACAATAGGCTGGACCATTTCAACCTTTCTTATCTTCAGTTTGTTGAAAAGAAGAGGAGGAACAGCTACTGCAATGCTGAGCTCACTGAAAGATGCCAGGGTATCGGCATAGCTCGGTATGCCGGCTCTGCTTGCACTGTCCAGAGAGTCAAAAGCTTTGGATATTATTTCGCAGTTCTTGATTGAAAGACTTGCAAAAGGGAAATTCTTCAGCAGATGCAATTCAATGGTGTCGGCCTTTATGCTGGCGTCAAGATATTCGCAGCTGTATTTTTCGACAATCTTCTTCAGGCTTGCCGGCCTTATGGCCAGATTGAGCGCCATAAGGATAACAATAAGTGCGGCAACTGCTATGAGCAGTATTTTACCTATGGTTTTCAGGACATTTACAACTTTGTTCATGCTCCAAATAATAATCCTCAAAAATAAGAATTTTCTTTATAACTTAGAGGCATAAAAAACATATTGATATGAAGAAGATGATTTTCAATTCAGGCAGAATGCTTTCAGCCATGTTCGTTGCCGCAGCAACTTTGCTTTTTTCAACACAGATGATGGCTCAGAACAAGGAAGGGGATGTGAAGGTTGTTGCACATCGCGGTTATTGGAAAACCGACGGCAGTTTTCAGAACACTATTACAGCACTGAAGAAATCCGCTGAGATTCAGGCATACGCCTGTGAATTGGATGTGAATATGACATCGGATGGTGTCATAGTTGTCTGCCACGGACCAAAGGTGGGTGACGTGGAGGATGTACAGAAAGTTACATACGCCCGCATGCTTGATGTCAAGTTCAAGAACGGCGACGGTGTACCAACTCTTGAGGAATTCCTCAAGGCTGCAAAGAAGGGATGGAAGGTTGCAGGAAAAGGGACAGTGAAACCAAGACTTGTCCTTGAAGTCAAGACTCATCCTGCAGACAAGAGAGTTGAGGTGGTTTCAAAGGTCGTTGCTCTTGTCAGGAAGTACAGGATGGCCGACAGAACGGACTTCATAGCCTTCAACTACGATATCTGCAAGGAATTGCGCAAACAGATGCCGGAGGTTCCTGTTCAGTATCTTCTTGGAGACAAATCACCTGAGGAAATCTGCAAGGATGGTATCATGGGCATTGACTACGAATACTCCACCCTCCTTGCCAACCATGAATGGATAGAGCAGGCCCATTCACTTGGTATGGTAGTGAACGTTTGGACCGTTGATGATCCTGACAAGATTGAAACAATGATTCAGCTGGGTGTTGATTACATAACAACCAACGAACCTGTCCTCACACAGGAACTCGTGGCCAAATACAGGAAATAAACAACCGTTATGAACGTAGCATTTCTCATCAAAGAGTATTTTCCGGAGAAGCAGGACATTTCCATAGATGTCTTTGATGCTCATTCCTTGAATGAAGTATACAAGCAGGTGATGCAGACTCTCACTTCTCATTTTGAGATAGAGGTAAGTGTACTGCAAGCAATGAGCTATTGCTTTTACGAAATACTTGATAATGTGCATATTCATTCAGGAAAGCCATTGGGAACAGCCATTACACATTTTGACGCAGAAAATAATGTGCTTCGGGTCCTGGTAGCTGATGATGGAATGGGAATACGGGAGTCTCTGGCTGAAAATGACAAATTCCATGACATCAGCGAACAGGACGCTCTCAGATTATGCATTGAAGATTCTGTTACGGATGGCAAAGGGATGGGATTCGGTCTGTATGCCACAACCCGCATGATGAAGGATATAGGCTTGAAATTCATACTGCATTCAGGAACACACAAGCTTGTATTCAAGGACGGAACCACTGAAATAATTGATAACGGACTATGGCTGGGAACTATTGTGTATATGGAAATCAGCACATCTATGGAAATCAATCCGAATGACGTGGTTGATCATCGGACCAATGCCGAAGAGCAATTCAACGAATCGTTTGTAGAAACTGATGAAATAGAGTCACTGTGGATTGATCAGAAAGCCGATGTGCATTTCAATTTCTCCCGATTCGGCACTGATTTCGGCACACGTGACATGGGAGCAAAAATACGTTCGGAACTCCTAGCATTATTAAATGCCAACAAGCGGGTAGTTCTTGACTTTACGGGCGTGAATGTTGTGTCAAACTCATTTGCTGATGAGTGTATTGCAAAATTGTTATTTGACATCCCTTTGAACGAATTGAAGAAGCGAATCACATTCTGTGGATTATCACAGATGGCGGAACGCAGCATTCTTGTAGCGCTGCAAAGACGCTACAAGGTTTTGAAGCAACAGATTATGTAGACTAACCCAAAAATCACCTGGCACAACGATAGCCATTAGAAGTGACTGTAGGGCTGACTGATGTTCCGGGCGGGGCAAAATTGCCTCACCTGGAACACTGACCATTGCCAGAGTGTGGTGTGGGACATACCAGCGTGCCAGGTGATTTTCGGTTTATGATGCGCTTTGTTCCCGGCATTCCGGAGTCACCAAAACACACGGTTTGTGCTTTGCACGGAGAAGCATCCTTTGTGGAATAAATAGAGCCCGGAATATTTACTCCGCAAAGAGTTTCACAATATTGATGATGACCTTGCTGGCCTTCTCAATATTAGGAACTGGAACGAACTCGAACTTCCCGTGGAAGTTCAGGCCGCCTGCAAAGATGTTTGGGCAAGGGAGACCTTTGAATGAAAGGTTCGCACCGTCGGTGCCGCCTCTGATAGGCTGAACCTTAGGCTTGATTCCCTCCATTTCCATAGCGGCCATTGCTTTCTCAACAATGAAATAGTAAGGCTCAACCTGCTTGCGCATGTTGTAGTACTGATGCTTTATTTCAACGCTTGCCGTGCCTTCTCCATACTTTGTGTTGATGAAATCCACGCACTGCTGCATGACTTTCTTCTTGTCCTCATAAAGCTCCATGCTGTGATCCCTTATGATATATGAGAATGTGGCTTCCTCAACCGTGCCGTTGAATCCTATTATGTGGAAGAAACCGTCATAGTCCTGTGTGTATTCCGGTTTCTGGCCTGCAGGGAGCAGTGAATTGAGCTCCATGCCAATGCGGATGGCGTTCTTCATTTTGCCTTTTGCGTATCCCGGGTGCACGTTGCAGCCCTGAATGTGCACTGTGGCCGCAGCTGCGTTGAAATTCTCGAACTCCAGTTCCCCGAGTTCACCGCCGTCCATTGTATAGGCATAGTCGGCACCGAATTTCTGTACATCAAATTTCACAACGCCGCGTCCTATCTCCTCATCTGGCGTGAAGCCGATCTTTATCTCGCCGTGCTTGAACTCCGGATGGTTCACAATCCATTCGGCAGCCGCCATGATCTCGGCAACTCCGGCCTTGTCATCAGCGCCCAGAAGGGTTGTGCCGTCGGTGGTGATAAGTGTCTCGCCCTTGTGGTCAAGAAGTTCAGGGAACTCGGATGGCTTCAGGTACAGGCCCTCAACGCCTTTGAGGGCAATGTCAGACCCATCGTAATTCTCAATGAACTGAGGCTTGATGTCCTTTCCGCTTGCATCGGGAGCGGTGTCAACGTGGGCTATGAAACCTATTTTAGGAGTATCCTTGCCATTGTTGGCAGGGATGCTTGCCATTACATAACCCCATTCATCCAGGCTTGCCTCAATACCCATAGCCTTCAGCTCCTCGCACAGCATCCTCAACAGATCAAGCTGCTTTGCGCTGCTTGGCTGGCTCTCCGACTCCTCATTTGACTGAGTGTCAACACTTACATATCTTAGAAATTTATCTACAACTGTTTCCATTTTGCTTTTATATTTTTTTACAGCGATTTATTGTTTCTTTGTTCTCATTGAAGCCCAGGCTGTATAGATTACAAGGGCTGCAAAAGGCAGGATGGCAATGGCTTCTCCGTAGGCTGCGTTCCACTGCGTGAGGAAGAGGTCGAGCTGCGCGAATTTGAGGATTGCGCTGACAACGCCCATTAGAGCTCCACCTGCAATGAAACCCGATGCAATGAGAGTGCCTTTCTCCACTCTGTTCCTGTTCACTTCCTCATCCTCATCCTTGCTCCTTGAACCTACATACCAGGAGATTGCGCCTCCGATTACGAGAGGGAGGTTGAGGTCAATAGGAATGAACATTCCAAGGGCGAAAGCCAGTGCAGGTACTTTGAACAAAGTGAGGACAATGGCAATCACTGCACCTATTCCGTAAAGGAGCCAAGGGGCTCCGCCGCCGTTCATCATTGGCTCAATGACAGCTGCCATGGCATTTGCCTGAGGAGCAACCAGGGCATTGTCGCCGGTGAAACCGTAGGTCTTGTTCAAGAGAAGCATCACACCGCAGACTGTTGCGGCTGCAACTATGGTACCCACGAATTTCCATTTCTGCTGAACCTTAGGGGTTGAACCTATCCAGTATCCTATCTTGAGGTCGGTGATGAAACTTCCGGCCATTGAGAGTGCTGTGCAGACAACTCCGCCTATAATCAGGGCCGCTGCCATTCCTGTGTTGCCTTTGAGACCTACAGCTACAAGAATAAGTGATGCAATGATAAGGGTCATAAGTGTCATTCCGCTTACAGGGTTGCTGCCAACTATTGCAATGGCATTTGCAGCAACGGTTGTGAAGAGGAAGGAGATGATTGCAACAATAATGAGACCGACTACAGCCTGCCAGATATTTTCAACAACTCCGCCGAACGCAAAGAATGCAAAGATGCAGAGAAGGGCTATGATTATGCCAAACACTACGTTCTTCATCGGGAGATCCTGCTCGGTGCGCTCGACATTCGCATTTCCTTCATTTGAACCCTTCTTTGAAAATTCTCCTACAGCGAGTCCCACTGCGGATTTGATAACTCCGAAGGATTTGATGATTCCTATGATGCCGGCAGTTGCAATGCCACCTATACCTATATGTCTTGCGTAGGTCTTGAAAATTATGTCTGGACTCATTTCTCCGATTGTCTGGGTTATGGTACCTGTGTTCATCAGGTCAATGATGTCGGCTCCCCAGATTATGTTCATAAGAGGTATTATCACGAGCCATACCAGGAATGAGCCGCAGCAGATTATGAATGCGTATTTGAGACCTATTATATAACCGAGGCCGAGCACTGCGGCGCCTGTGTTGAGCTTGACAACCAGCTTGGCCTTGTCGGCGAGTGCCGCGCCCCATGACATTACAGTTGTGCTTATGGTCTCGCTCCAGGTTCCGAATGTTGAAATGAGAAAATCATAGATACCGCCAATCAGACCGCTGATGACCAATGTCTTTGCACTGGCACCTCCGTTTTCACCGCTTACGAGCACCTGTGTTGTTGCGGTTGCTTCAGGGAAAGGGTATTTGCCATGCATTTCCTTTACAAAGTATTTCCTGAAAGGAATGAGGAAGAGGATTCCAAGTATGCCGCCAAGCAATGATGAGAGGAACATCTGCGTGAAATTCACTTCAAGCCCAAGGATGTAGATGGCTGGCAGTGTGAAGATTGCTCCTGCTACAACCGCTCCGGAAGCTCCACCTATAGACTGTATGATTACGTTCTGTCCCAGGCCGCCTTTCTTCTTGAGGGCACCTGTGAGCCCCACTGCAATGATTGCAATAGGAATGGCCGCCTCAAACACCTGACCTATCTTTAGTCCGAGATATGCGGCGGCAGCCGAGAAGATTATTACCATAAGCAAGCCCATAGCCACTGAATAGAATGTGACTTCCGGATGGCTTTTGGCCGGATCCAGAATAGGAATGAACTTTTCACCGGCTTTGAGTTCCCTGCCGGCATTCTCCGGCAAACCTTTCTTGATTTCGTTCTCCATATATGTTGTTTATTATTGTTATAATCTTGTTTTCAAACAAATATCAAAGATAAACTCTGCGTTTCATAATTGCAAGAATAAAAAAAGTCAAAAATAATTTGGTATTGAAGAAAAAGTTCTTACCTTTGCATCCCCGTTCGAGAAACGGGACAGTTCATTGACATGATGCGAGAGAAGAACAACAGAGGTAAAGAAAGATAAAGATAGTCTGTAAATGATTTTATCAGTTAGGGACTATGATTTCACGCGGCGGAATCGCGAGAGGAT
>NZ_JBAELF010000061.1:0-5959 GCF_056211015.1 Candidatus Egerieousia sp. | reverse complement strand
AAGGGCTGGAAGGAGATAGAGTTCGAGGTTGTTCGTGACGCATACGACAACTGCGTTACAGTCTGCAACATGGAGAACTTTGACCCGCTTGGAATCCACACTGGTGAGAGTATAGTTGTTGCTCCGTGCCAGACTCTTACGAATGATGAAATCGGTTATCTCCGCGAACTTGCAATAAAGATTGTACGCCACGTAGGAATAGTTGGTGAGTGCAACATACAGTACGCATATTCTCCTGAAGGAGTTGACTACAGAGTGATTGAAATCAACGCGCGACTCAGCCGTTCTTCCGCACTCGCTTCAAAGGCTACAGGTTATCCTCTTGCATTCGTTGCAGCAAAGATTGGTCTGGGTTATTCTCTTGCAGAAATCAAGAACACAATCACCCGCACCACCCCTGCAATGTTCGAACCGTCCATTGACTATGTTGTCTGCAAGATTCCTCGCTGGGATCTGGCCAAGTTCCATGGTGTGAGCCGTGAGATTGGCAGCAGCATGAAGAGCGTTGGTGAAGTGATGGCAATTGGCAGAACATTCGAGGAGGCAGTTCAGAAAGGTCTGAGAATGATAGGCCAGGGTGCTCACGGATTCGTTGCCAACAAGGAGATAGTGGTTCCTGACATTGAGAAGGCGCTGAGCGATCCTACCGACAACCGTATATTCGTGATATCGAAAGCCCTTCAGGCAGGCTATACAATAGACAGGATACACGATCTCACAAAGATTGACAAATGGTTCCTCCACAGCCTGAACCATATTGTAAAGACAAATAACGAACTCATTGAGTGCAAGGGCATTGAGAACGTAAGCTACGATCTGATGCTCAAGGCAAAGAAGCAGGGATTCTCCGATTTCCAGATTGCAAGGCTTGCAGGCGGGAACGTTGACCCTGATGTCATGATGCACGATGTGCGCAAGATAAGGAAGGCAATGGGAATCATTCCTGTTGTAAAACAGATTGACACCCTGGCGGCACAATATCCTGCACAGGCGAACTACCTCTATCTTACATACAACGGATGCGTATCCGACAAGGCAACCGTTGCTCCGGAACAGGAAGGCAAGGAATCAATCATAGTTCTCGGCAGCGGCGCATACAGAATAGGCAGCAGCGTTGAGTTCGACTGGTGCAGCGTGAACGCCCTCAATACCATACGTAAATGCGGATGGCAGGGAGTAATGATAAACTACAACCCTGAAACAGTATCCACAGACTACGACATGTGCGACAGGCTCTATTTCGACGAGCTCACATTCGAGCGCGTGATGGATATATGCGAGGCCGAGAATCCTCATGGAGTAATTGTTTCAGTAGGTGGTCAGATTCCTAACAACCTGGCACTCAGGCTCGACAAGGCAGGCATCAATCTGCTTGGCACAACAGCCGATTCAATTGACAATGCGGAGGACCGCAACCGCTTCTCCTCCACCCTCGATACCATTGGAGTTGACCAGCCACGCTGGAGCGAGCTCACCACAATGGAGGACGTTTACAAGTTCGTTGACAAGGTTGGCTTCCCTGTTCTGGTAAGACCTTCATACGTTCTTTCAGGTGCGGCAATGAACGTCTGCTCGAACAATACCGAACTTGAGCAGTTCCTTCAGCTTGCAGCAAACGTTTCAAAGAAACATCCTGTTGTAGTGAGCGAGTTCATACAGCACGCAAAGGAAATAGAGTTTGATGCCGTTGCACGCAGCGGTGAGGTTCTGGCATATGCCATTTCCGAGCATATTGAATTCGCAGGCGTTCACTCAGGAGATGCTACCATCCAGTTCCCTGCACAGAAGATGTACGTTGAAACGGCTCGCAGAATCAAGAAAGTTGCAAGAAAGATTGCACAGGCTCTCAACATATCAGGACCTTTCAACATACAGTTCCTTGCAAAGGAGAACGACATAAAGGTGATCGAATGTAACCTCAGGGCTTCAAGAAGTTTCCCATTTGCATCAAAGGTGCTGAAAATCAACCTCATAGAGCTTGCAACAAAGGTTATGTGCGGTCTTGAGGTGAAAGCTCCTGAGAAAAACTCCTTCGATTTGGACTATGTTGGAGTAAAGGCTTCGCAGTTCAGCTTCTCCAGACTTCAGAAAGCGGACCCTGTACTCGGTGTTGACATGGCTTCCACCGGTGAGGTAGGCTGCATAGGTGACGATTCAAATGAGGCAATACTTAAGTCAATGCTTTCTGTAGGTTACCGCATTCCTGAAAAGAACATACTGTTCTCAACAGGTGATGCAAAGCAGAAGGCCGAATTGCTTGGTGCAGCCAAACTGCTTGTAAGCAAGGGCTACAACCTTTATGCAACTTCAGGAACATTCCGTTTCTTCACTGAGAACAATATTCCTGCAACAAGGGCATACTGGCCTAACGAGCAGGAGTGCGAGCCACAGGCAGTTGACCTTATAAGCCGTCACAAGATTGATATGGTGGTGAACATTCCAAAGAACCTCACCCACATAGAGCTCACAAACGGTTACAAGGTAAGACGCGCCGCCGTTGACTTCAATGTTCCGCTCATTACCAACGGCCGTCTTGCATCTGCTTTCATAACCGCCTTCTGCAACACCCCTGTAGATGATATGGAAATAAAGAGCTGGGACGAGTACAGGTAGAGAAATCTCAGATGATATACCAGACAAATGCAATGTATGACAGGATGAAGATCAAACCTTCCATCCTGTCTACTTTTTTACGGGCAAAGGTGTAATATGAAATGAACAGTGCCAGAGCGGATGCCAGCATTGTGAACAGATACACCTTTGTTATTCCATCGGGTGCAAGAGGCATTATGAGGGCGCTTCCACCAAGTATCAGGAGAATGTTGCTCACATTGGAACCTATGATATTGCCAAGCACCATATCAGTGTTCTTCTTGAATGCGGCGGCAACGCAGGTTGCAAGTTCTGGCAGGCTCGTACCTCCGGCAAGGATGGTAGCGGCTATCACAGCATCGCTCACTCCCAGTGATTTGGCAATAAAGCAGGCGGAATCAACGAACATGTTACCCCCAACAACCAGTACGGCCAATGATGCGAACACAAGCAGAATGTTGAACCATAAAGCCTGTGTCAGTCTTTTAAAAAAGGATATTTCACAAATATCCGCCTCTGTTTGCTCTTCTGCCTGAACATTTACGGCTTCTCCATTCTTCTTTCCAGATTTGATGGAATACCACATGAATGCAATGAAGCATAGCAGCAGGACAGCGCCTTCAATTCTGGAAAGACTGCCTGAATAAACAAATATAACGAACATTGCCGTGGATATCAGCACTGCCGGAATATCGCGCTTCAAATTGCTCTTTGTCAATGATATGGGCAGGATAAGAGCGCTTACACCAACTATCGCCAGTATATTGAAGATATTGGAGCCAACTATATTTCCTATTGCCATGTTGCCATTGCCTTCAAAGGCTGAGATGAAGCTGACTACCATCTCAGGTGCGGAAGTTCCTATTCCTACAATGGTCATTCCTATGAGGAAATCAGAGAGTCCGAACCTGCGGGCTATCCTTGAGGCGCCTTCTACGAGGTTGTCCGCACCAAGAGTAATGAAAACCAGACCCAAAACAAGAAGAATTATATTCTGTAACATTATCCAATCATTTGAATCAAACTCTGCAAAATTAACTAGCACAAGCCTGAATTGCAAGACAGACCTAAAAGCAATTCTTTCATAATACACGTATTTTTACTACTTTTGAGTTTGGATACGAAAATAATACACATTATGATAGAAGCAACAAAATACACCCTTAAGAACATTGCAGACGGCCGTGAATTCGAGGATGAAGGCTGGATGCTGGCAGACCCGCAATGCAAGGAAGCATCGCTTGTAAGAGCCATTTACACTAAGAAACAGATAGAATTCAAGGACAGTTCCTACGGATTCTACAAATATGCGGACTGGCTTCCTATAAAGAAGACTCTTGCCCACTCCTCCGCTCCTGTCACTTACAAAAGCACTGCCCTCGCTTCAAAGCTTGGCTTGAGCAATCTCTACATAACTTTCAGCGGCTGGTGGCCTAAGATAGGCGCATCATTCAAGACCTGCTCCTTCAAGGAAACCGAGGCTTACAGTGTATGTGCCCGACTTGGCGATAGTAAAGAAAGAATCCTTGTAGTAGCCTCCGCCGGCAACACAGCCCGCGCCTTTGCGCAGGTCTGCTCCGACAACAACATTCCAATTGTAATTGCCATACCATACGACAACCTTTCCGCTCTATGGTTCGAGAAACCGCTGAACAAATGCGTGAAAATCATCTGCTCCCCTGCCGGAACCGATTATTTCGATGCTATACGCCTCGGTGACAAAGTATGCACCAGCAAGCGCTTCCTTGCCGAAGGCGGAGCCAAGAACGTTGCGCGCCGCGATGGAATGGCCACAACGGTCCTTTCAGCCGTTGAGAAGATAGGCCGCATCCCTGATGCATATTTCCAGGCTATAGGCAGCGGTACCGGTACCATCGCCGCATGGGAAGCCAACCTAAGACTGATTGAAGACGGACGTTTCGGCAAGCATCTGATGAAACTCATTCCGTCACAGAACGATCCTTTCACCCCAATGTACGATTCGTTCAAGGCAGACAGCCGCAAGCTCATTCTTCCTGAAGACGAAAACACCGCACGCGAACTTGCGCTCAAGATAAACGCCAAGGTTCTTTCCAACAGGAAACCGCCATATTCTCTTGCCGGTGGCCTTTACGACGCCCTCAAGAGCTCGAACGGAGATATGGAGAAAGTCACCAACGAAGAACTTGCACAGGCTTGCGCCGAATTCCTTGAACTCGAAGGCATTGACATTCACCCTGCAGCAGGTGTCGCCGTGAAGAGTCTTGAAAAGGCCCTTGCAAGCGGCAAGATAAGCAAGGACAGCGTTGTTATGCTCAATATCACCGGTGGCGGCGAACAATTGTTCAAGAAAGAGCACAAATGCATTCAGGCACAGCCTGACCTTGTCCTCAGCCCTGATACATCCGCCGAAGAAGTTGTGAACAAAGTGATTGCACTGTTTTAAGCCACACAATGAACAGCATACACTCAAAGATTATTATACCAGTGACAGTAAAGTCTTTGTGTATGTTTGCTTGCCTCTTGTTCAACTTCGTTGTTTCAGGTCAAACCATCGTTGTAAAAAGCACGGATAAAAAGGCTTTTCAACAAAAGGATATAGAGTTCAGAATTCTCGACAGCTGCAATGCCGCCCCTGTGTCTTTTGCATCGGCGTATCTGAAAAAAGACACGTTGATTACCAATTACTATATTTCTGATGACAATGGTGCCGTACGTTTTGCCAATGTTTCAAAAGGCAGATACACACTTGTTGTTGAAGCGCTCGGATACAGGCCCTACTCTATGGACTTCACCCTGAATAACGTCATCCCAATACCGCCTGTATTATATCTGACCCAAAAATACGATATGCTGGATGCCGCTGTTGTAACGGCCTACTCGAATCTGGTAGAATACCGCAAAGACACATTGGTGTACAATGCCTCGGTATATCGTTTTGCCGGAAACGCCACCCTGGAAGATTTGCTTAAAAGAATGCCAGGTGTGAATGTCGATGGAGGTAACATTCGTGTTCACGGCAAAGAAATCACTATGCTTACCGTTATTATTCTCCTGAAGATTCTCGTTTTGACAATCGTCTTGATCTTGACATCAATATAATGCAACTGATATGGAAATGGGCAAATCCTGTACAGAACATGCAAAAACATGCGTTCCGTACAGGAAATGGGCAAATCCTGTACCGAGCGGGGATGCGGACTGGCAAAACAATGAAGAAGAAACGTTATGGCACCGCCGCTGGCCTTAAACCCAAGCCAGCGGCTACAGCAGGAAGCGCTAATGGAGCCCTTGAAAGCTCAATGGAGTGCTTCCGCTGTTGCCATGACCATCGTTTCTCAGACAAAGTGAACCCAAACCCTTTTACTTGTGGGGGTTTGAGATCGGT
>NZ_JBAELF010000060.1:0-1971 GCF_056211015.1 Candidatus Egerieousia sp. | reverse complement strand
TGAATCCTTATTTTCTGAAATCTGCGGAAGCTAAGTTACTGCTTACACCATCTGGCCCGAGGAGCCTTTGCCAAACTCGTCGAACGGTTCGCCGTGGTAATACCGGCAATATCTTATCAGCTGCTCCGGGGTGTAGGCTGTTTGCTCCCTGTCTCTTTCCCTTTCCATAAAGCTATTTTTTCCAGAACTGTTGTTCACACTCACAGCAGGCCCACTGCGGATCTCCTTCCATATGGATGCAGCAGCCTCCGAGAACTACTTCCTTACGTTCTGCCATCTCAAACAGTTCAGGACCTGGTTCGCCATAGACAATCTTTACAACTTTGCCACCGCATTTGGGGCATTTGCAGGGTTTGCGATTTACGATGATTGGTTTCATACCTTTTGTCATTTGATTCAACAATATCGGTAATTACCGGCCTTCATTCTTCTTGAGATACACAATAACCTCCACCTGCTCCTCAGGGTGGGCGTCCGGGGCCATTCTCTGTACGCGGACTTCATACATATCGCCCCATCCCATATCGAGGAACTTGCTGATGTCGTGGTTCTCTCCGCGAGGGATGAATCCGAGTTTCAGGTCATTGTAGTAGATGGCCACGGCATACGGGTCGAACTTGTTGTCTTCTTCTCTTTCGAGCTGGAGCTTTGTGCCGATCTTGAGGTTCTCGAATGCCTCGCATCCATCCCAGTAGCTGAATCCGGCAATGTGAAAATTCATCAGATGTACTTTCTTCATTTCTCTTTCCATAATCGTAATTTTTAGATTGTTAAACTTGTTTCCTTTTCATTACGATACAAAAATGAAATGAGATTGTCTCAAAGTGTGGGACAGTCTTGAAAAAAGTGAAATTATTTGTAAAAAATTATTCATATAGTCCGGCGGCTTCTTCGTGCTGCCGCTTGATTTCATCGGCCAGCCACTGCGGCTCCATCACCTGAATGAGCGGACCGCGGGAGAGCAGCGGGCTGAAGAAGTCGGCTGTCGGGCGTATCTGTATCTCGAAGTCTGACCAATCTTCCGTTGTCTCGACTTCCTTCTGGGTGAAATGAAGCGGCGTTTGAATAGCTTGACGCAGTAGGGATCCACCGTCATCTTTGAATCTTCTTCGGCTGCGTATTTGTGATAGACAACATCAATCCTGACGCTGCGTTTCATTGCTTCGATGAATTTGTGAAGATCTTCTCCGTCTGATGGTATCGGTTCAAGCAGGATTCTGTCGGCAACGGCTTTGCTCTCGGCCAGCACTGAATTGACCGACAATGTTGAGAGCATCCAGTTCTGTATGGATTCTTCCTTCAGGACTTCTGAATTGCCAATATAATACTTGAACCCATCTCTTTTGTCGCACTCGATGTCGATGCCGAACATATCCTGAATGGCGTCCTTGTGGCGATTGAAGGTGCTGCGGACCATCGGCAGACCTTCCGACATATCGGTCTCAACCCATTTGCGGTTGATTTCTTCAAGGCTGATTTTCCCGGCACGGAAGATTGTGTTCACCAGCCAGATGTATTCCTGAAAGAGGGTGTAGGATTTCACTTGATGTGATGTTTGCTTGCTTGGACTCAAAGGTACAAAACAATTGTCGCATTTCGTGGGACAATGTGGGATTTTTGGACTGAAACGGGGGCAAAGTCCACGGAAAGAGGGTGAAACTATGGACTTTCGCGAAAAAGATGTAACTTTGCTATTGACAAAGAGTAGCAAGACACACTTGTCCTTAATTTGAAAATAACAGCACATTTGCTGATTACGCGCATTCTCAGAAACCTGGCAGTTTATTTAAAGATGCAAAGCGTAACAGGCGGATGTCCATACTTCCCGTATGGGCCAAAGCTTGTTCGCGCATCTTTTCCCTTGCCAGGGGGTCTGAGAGCGGCAAGTGGAGGTCCATACTTTTTTGAATCGGGGTACAGTCTTTGCTCATATTGAGTTATGGAACGCGATATCGTTGATAGGGAGTTGCG
>NZ_JBAELF010000059.1:0-8895 GCF_056211015.1 Candidatus Egerieousia sp. | reverse complement strand
CACATTCGTAGCTTCTATCTACGTACTGACACAGAAGGAAGGTGGTCGTCACACTTCATTCCGCAACAAGTACCGTCCTCAGTTCTACATCCGTACAATGGACTGCACCGGTGAAATCACTCTGCCGGAAGGAACTGAAATGGTAATGCCTGGTGATAACGTTGAGATCACCGTTACTCTGATTTACCCTGTTGCCATCAACGTAGGTCTGCGTTTCGCTATCCGCGAAGGTGGTCGTACCGTAGGTTCAGGTCAGATAACCAAGATCCTCGACTAATAGACAATTGAACCTGTCCTGACCGGGACAGGTTCTTTTAGGGGTGTAGTTCAATGGCAGAACAGCGGTCTCCAAAACCGTCAATGTGGGTTCGATTCCTGCCACCCCTGCCAAGAAAATAACAGTTATGTTCAAGAATTTCATTTCAAACTGTAAGGAATCTTACAATGAGCTTGTCCATAAGACAACATGGCCCACTGGCAAAGAACTGGCCAGCAGTGCAGTCATCGTTTTAGTAGCTTCCCTGATGATTGCCGTTGTAGTCTTCCTCATGGATAAGTGCTTCCAGGAGATAATGCAATTTATCTATCCTAATTGATTTGAGAAATGGCTGAGTTGGTGAAAAAATGGTATGTTCTGAAGGCCATCAGCGGCAAGGAGCTCAAGGTAAAGGAATATCTTGAGGCCGACGCCCGTAACAACGGCATTGAGGAACTCATTTCACAGGTGCTGATTCCTACTGAAAAAGTGGTCTCCGTAAAGAACGGCAAACGTGTCGTCAAGGAGCGCAGTTATCTTCCCGGATACGTCCTGGTTGAAGCTGTACTGGACGGTGAAATCAAGCAGAGACTTAGAAATTGCCCGAACGTTTTGGGATTTCTTGGAGGCATGGACAATCCGACGCCTCTGCGTCCTGCCGAAGTAAGCAGGATACTGGGTTCAGCGACTGAACTCGAAGAGACGCAGGAAGAAGTTCTCGTACCATTTACCGTAGGCGAAACGGTAAAGGTTACCTTCGGACCGTTTTCAGGCTTCAATGGTGTCATTGAAGAGGTTGACGACGCGAAGAAGAAGCTCAAGGTCATGGTCAAGATCTTTGGTCGTAAAACACCTATCGATCTTGGTTTTATGCAAGTGGAGAAAATGTAGGCCGACTGTTACCGGGTCTGCGTTCTCCGTATAGTGTTTACATATAATTTTTTTGGTAAAATGGCTAAAGAAGTTGCTGGAATAATCAAATTACAGATTAAAGGAGGCGCTGCAAATCCATCACCTCCCGTTGGTCCCGCTCTCGGTTCCAAGGGTTTGAACATAATGGACTTTTGCAAACAGTTCAACGCCAGAACCCAGGACAAATCAGGTAAGACACTGCCGGTGATTATCACTTACTACAGTGACAAATCATTTGACTTCGTCATCAAAACACCTCCTGTAGCCATCCAGTTGCTTGAAGCTACCAAGCAGAAGTCAGGTTCAGCAGAACCTAACCGCAAGAAGGTTGCTTCAGTGACCAAGGAGCAGGTTACAGCGATTGCCCAGGACAAAATGCCCGACCTTAACTGCTTTACACTGGAATCGGCTATCTCAATGGTAGCAGGTACAGCCCGTAGCATGGGTATCACAGTAAAGGATTGAGACCAGGCATTAACTGACTAAAGATTTAAGAAATGGGTAAACTGACAAAAAACCAAAAGGCTGTCGCTTCAAAGATTGAAGCCGGCAAGGCATATACCCTCAAGGAAGCAGCTGAGCTGGTCAAGGAAATCACCACCACAAAGTTCGATGCATCGGTTGACATCGATGTCCGTCTTGGTGTTGATCCCCGTAAGGCCAATCAGATGGTTCGTGGCGTTGTGACACTTCCTCATGGAACCGGTAAACAGGTTAGAGTACTGGTTCTTTGTACTCCTGACAAGGAGAATGACGCTAAAGAGGCCGGCGCTGATTTCGTTGGTCTGGATGAGTATGTTGAGAAAATCAAAGGTGGCTGGACAGAGATCGATGTTATTATCTGTACTCCTTCCGTAATGGGCAAGATTGGTCCTCTTGGTAGGATTCTCGGTCCTAGAGGCTTGATGCCAAACCCTAAGACAGGTACCGTAACCATGGACGTTGCCAATGCAGTGAAGGAAGTAAAGGCAGGTAAGATTGACTTCAAGGTTGACAAACAGGGAATCGTTCACGCAGCTATCGGAAAGGTTTCTTTCAGCGCATCCCAGATTGCTGACAACGCACAGGAGTTTATCAACACAGTTGTTAAGCTCAAACCTCAGGCTTTGAAAGGTTCTTATGTCAAGAGCATATATATCTGCTCTACAATGGGCCCTGGTATTTGTATTGACAGCAAAGGTGTTGGTGCTGCTTTGTAATTAAAATAATCTGTTATGAAAAAAGAATTAAAAGCACAAATTATTGATAAGTTGGCAGCACAGCTCGAGGAAACTCCAGGTTTTTACGTAACCGATGTTGAAGGCTTGAACGCCGGAGATACCACAAAGTTGCGTCGTGCTTGCTTTGAGAAGGGCATCAAGATGATCGTAGTCAAGAATTCATTGTTCTTCAAAGTATTGGAAAGAAAGGCGTTCGAAGGTTACGAGCAGTTCAAGGATGTTCTCAAGGGCTCTTCTGCAGTTATGTTCACCACCGTTGCCAATGCTCCTGCCAAGCTTATCAAAGAGCTTGGCGGCGATGACAAGAAGCCGGTATTGAAAGCTGCTTACGTACAGGACTGTGTTTATATTGGCAAGGAGAATCTCGAGACTCTCGTCAATATCAAGAGCAAGGATGAACTCCTCGGTGATATCATCGGTATGCTCCAGGCTCCTATGCAGAATGTTATATCAGCTCTCCAGGCTCAGGGTGGCCAGAAGATTGCAGGTATTGTAAAAACACTTTCAGAAAAAGAATAAAAAACAAAAATTAACACATAATAAAAATTTACAATTATGGCAGATATTAAACAATTAGCTGAGGAACTCGTTAACCTTACAGTAAAGGACGTTCAAGAGTTGGCAAAAGTTCTTAAAGAGGAATATGGTATTGAGCCAGCTGCTGCAGCTGTTGCAGTTGCTGCTCCTGCAGCCGGTGCTGCTGCAGCCGTTGCAGAGCAGACCGAGTTTGACGTAGTTCTCAAGTCAGCAGGTCAGGCTAAATTGCAGGTTGTTAAAGTTGTTAAAGAGCTCACAGGTCTCGGACTCAAAGAGGCTAAGGAACTCGTAGACGGCGCTCCTAAGGCAGTTAAGGAGAAAGTAAGCAAGGCTGAGGCTGAAGAACTGAAAGCTAAGCTTGAGGAAGTTGGTGCTGAGGTAGAAGTAAAATAACTTCAATCCACCCGGCTTCAAGCGGGAAATAATCAGGTTTAGGGTATTTATGCCCTAAACCTTTTTGTCGTTTTTTCAGTTTATTTTTTCCAACCCTTACAAAAATGGCGCAAAAATCTAACAATCAGCGTATTACATTCGCCACATCTAAGACACTTCTGGATTATCCTGATTTTCTTGAGGTTCAGCTGAAATCATTCAAGGATTTCTTTCAGTTGGATACAACCCCTGAAAACAGGAAAAATGAGGGTTTGTACAAAGTATTTCAGGAAGTTTTCCCTATCACAGATACGAGAAACAATTTCATTCTCGAGTTCATTGACTACTTTGTAGATCCTCCACGTTATTCAATGGATGAGTGCCTTGACAGAGGTGCCACATATTCCGTTCCTTTAAAGGCTAAATTGAAATTATATTGTACCGATCCTGAACATGAGGATTTCGAGACTGTAATTCAGGACGTGTACCTGGGTAGCATCCCGTATATGACACCAAGGGGTACCTTCATCATCAACGGTTCCGAGAGAATCGTGGTATCCCAGCTGCACCGTTCACCTGGTGTGTTCTTCGGACAGAGCATGCATGCTAACGGCACCAAATTGTATTCTGCCCGCATTATCCCGTTCAAGGGTTCCTGGATTGAGTTTGCAACTGACATCAACAATGTCATGTACGCATACATAGACAGGAAAAAGAAATTACCTGTAACCACACTGCTGCGTGCCATCGGTTTTGACAGCGATAAGGAAATACTTGATATTTTCGGACTGGCTACAGAGGTTAAAATTACAAGAGAGAATCTCCAGAATTGCATAGGCAAGAAGCTTGCCGCCAAGGTCCTCATGACCTGGAACGAGGATTTCGTTGATGAGGATACAGGAGAGGTTGTTTACATCGAGAGAAACAATGTTCTCTTCGAGAGGGAGATGGTTATTGACGAGACCAATATCGAGGATCTTCTCAATTCAGGAGTTGATACCATCCTCATCAAGAACGATGAAGCTTCCGCAGCCGACTATGCAATCATCTATAATACTTTACAAAGAGACCAGACAAATTCCGAGAAGGAAGCTATCTTGTTTACATACAGGCAGTTGAGAAATTCAGAACCACCTGATGAGGCTACTGCAAGGGATGTGATAGACAAACTCTTCTTCTCGGACAAGAGATATGATCTGGGAGATGTGGGACGTTTCAGACTGAACAGAAAACTCAATCTCGATACACCTGCGGACGTAAGAGTCCTTACAAAACAGGATATCATAGAGATTATCAGGTATCTGATTCAGCTTATCAACTCAAGGGCAACGGTAGATGACATTGACCATTTGAGCAACAGACGTATCAGAACCGTTGGTGAGCAGCTTGCAAACCAGTTCAGCGTTGGTCTGGCCCGTATGGCAAGGACAATACGTGAGAAGATGAATGTAAGGGATTCTGACGTATTCACTCCAACTGATCTGATTAATGCAAAGACATTGTCTTCAGTCATAAATGCGTTCTTTGCTACAAGCCAGCTGTCACAGTTCATGGACCAGACAAACCCTCTTGCAGAGATGACTCACAAGAGAAGGCTATCAGCTCTCGGTCCTGGCGGTTTGTCCCGTGATAGAGCCGGTTTCGAGGTGCGAGACGTACACTATACTCATTACGGCAGGCTTTGCCCTATTGAGACACCTGAAGGTCCTAACATCGGTCTTATTTCGTCTCTTTGCGTGTATGCAAGAATCAATGACCTTGGTTTCATTGAAACTCCATACAGAAAAGTGAGTGAAGGTGTGGTTGACCTTTCCAATAATGGTGTTGTATACCTCAGCGCTGAAGACGAGGAGAACAAGATTGTTGCTCAGGCGAATGCCAGGATAGATGATTCAGGTCTGCTTGTAGAGGATAGGATCAAGTGCAGATATGAGGCTGATTATCCTGTAGTTGGAAGGAGTGATGTAAACCTTATGGACGTTGCACCTAACCAGATTGCTTCAATTGCCGCTTCACTGATTCCTTTCCTGGAGCACGATGATGCAAACCGCGCCCTTATGGGCTCCAATATGATGCGTCAGGCGGTTCCTATCATTCATCCTGAGGCTCCTATTGTTGCAACCGGACTGGAAGGTGCTGTTGCAAGAGATTCACGCACCCAGGTCACTGCAGCCGGCAAGGGCGAGGTGGTATATGTTGATGCAAACGAAATCCACGTCAAGTATGACAGGACAGAAAATGAGAAGTTCGTAAGTTTCAGTCCGGATGTTACTGTTTATAAACTCCCTATTTACAGGAAGACCAACCAGAGCACTTCAATACACCTCAAACCTATTGTAAGAAAGGGTGAGAAGGTTGTTGCAGGTCAGGTTATGACCGAGGGTTATGCAACCCAGAACGGCGAGCTCGCACTCGGAAGAAACCTTAAAGTTGCATTCATGCCTTGGAAGGGTTATAACTTCGAGGATGCAATCGTGCTTTCCGAGAGAATTCTCAGAGAGGACCTCTTCACATCCATCCATGTAGATGAGTACATAGTTGAAGTAAGGGATACAAAACGCGGTGCCGAGGAACTGACATCGGATATACCTAATGTGAGTGAGGATGCTACACGCAACCTCGATGAGAACGGTATCATAAGGATTGGCGCCGCAGTTGAGCCTGGCGATATCCTCATAGGTAAGGTTACTCCTAAGGGCGAGAGCGATCCGTCTCCTGAGGAGAAACTTCTACGCGCCATCTTCGGTGACAAGGCAGGTGACTGGAAGGATGCTTCACTCAAGGCTTCTCCATCACTTTCCGGTGTTATCATAGGCAAGAGCCTGTACCAGAAGGCCGCCAAGGAAAGCGGAAACAAGAAACTCAAGAACAGTAACAAGGCCCTTATCCAGCAGGCTGAGGATGAATTCAACAGAAAGGCTAGGGTGTTGCGTGATAAGTTCCTTGACAAGCTGATGGTCCTTGTAGACAAGAAGGAGTCTGTTGGTATTTCAGACCTTTATGGAGCTGAACTCATTCCTGCGGGAAGCACATTCTCCAGAGAGGTTCTTGACAGCTTCAATTACGAGAACGTAAATGCGGTCAAGTGGACCAACGACAAGAACGCAAACAACCTTATCAAGCAGCTTGTAAACAATTATATGATGGTTTACAAGGAATACGAGGCCCAGCTTAAGAAGGAGAAATACAATATTACCATAGGTGATGACCTTCCTAACGGAGTAATGCAGCTCGCCAAGGTTTATGTTGCCAAGAAGAGAAAGATCAGAGTAGGCGACAAGATGGCGGGACGTCACGGAAACAAGGGTATTGTTGCCAAAGTTGTAAGGGATGAGGATATGCCTTTCCTCGATGATGGCACTATTGTTGATATCGTACTCAACCCTCTTGGCGTGCCTTCACGTATGAACCTCGGACAGATTTACGAGTCCGTACTCGGATGGGCGGGCAAGGAGCTTGGTCTCAAGTTCGCAACACCTATCTTTGACGGTGCTTCACTGGACGATATCTGTAATTATACCGATAAGGCAGGACTTCCTAGATATGGCAAGACCTATCTCCGTGATGGAGGTACAGGTGAGAAGTTCGATCAGCCTGCTACAGTTGGCGTTATCTATATGATCAAACTCGGACATATGGTTGACGACAAGATGCATGCCCGTTCAATAGGACCTTACTCACTGATTACACAGCAGCCTCTTGGCGGTAAGGCACAGTTCGGAGGACAGAGATTCGGAGAGATGGAGGTCTGGGCTCTCGAGGCATTCGGAGCATCAAATGTCCTTCAGGAGATTCTTACAATCAAATCGGATGATGTAGTTGGAAGATCCAGGGCATATGAGGCCATTGTAAAGGGCGATCCTATGCCAAATCCTGGAATTCCTGAGTCACTCAATGTGCTTTTGCATGAGCTCAGAGGTCTGGGCTTGAGCGTAAATCTGGACTAATTACTTAACTGAAAATCATAATTGAAAATATGCCTTTTACAAAAGATACTAAAGTAAAGAGTAATTTCAGTAAAATCAGCATCGGACTTGCATCTCCTGAGGCCATCCTTGAGAGGTCATCAGGAGAGGTCCTCAAGCCTGAAACCGTAAATTATAGAACATACAAACCGGAACGTGACGGTTTGTTCTGCGAGCGCATATTCGGACCATCCAAGGATTATGAGTGCCATTGCGGTAAGTATAAGGGCATCAGATACCGCGGAATCAAGTGTGACCGTTGCGGTGTTGTTGTTACCGAGAAGAAAGTCAGGAGAGAGAGAATGGGTCATATCAAGCTCACGGTTCCTGTAGCTCATATATGGTATTTCCGTTCAACTCCCAACAAGATAGGTTATCTCCTTGGCATTCCTTCAAAGAAACTGGATGCCATCATATATTATGAAAGATATGTGATTGTTCAGTTAGGTGCCGCAAAGGGTATTGAGCTGGCAAAGAATACCGAGAAGAAACATCAGATTGAGGAGCTTGAACTCCTTACAGAAGATGAGTACCTTGAGGTTTTGCACCAGCTTCCTAAGGAGAACCAGATGCTTTCTGACGATGATCCTCAGAAATTCATTGCCGCAATGGGAGCGGAGGCAATCTATACCTTGCTTTCACGAATCAATCTTGATGACCTGTCATATTCATTGCGCGCAAGGATTGAGAACGACAAGTCCCAGCAGAGAAAGGCTGAGGCATTGAAGAGACTCGGCGTGATAGAATCGTTCCGTGAGGCCAAGGATATAAACAAGCCTGAATGGATGATACTCAAGGTCATTCCTGTAATTCCGCCTGATCTGAGACCTCTTGTTCCACTCGATGGAGGAAGGTTCGCCACATCAGACCTCAATGACCTCTACAGAAGGGTTATCATAAGGAACAACCGTTTGAAGAGACTTATGGAAATCAAGGCCCCTGAGGTGATTCTCAGAAATGAGAAGCGTATGCTTCAGGAAGCGGTTGATTCATTGTTCGACAATTCCAAGAAGTCAACTTCAGCTAAATCGGATGCCAACAGAGCGCTCAAGTCCCTGTCTGATTCTTTGAAAGGAAAACAGGGCAGGTTCCGTCAGAACCTTCTCGGTAAGCGTGTTGACTATTCAGCCCGTTCCGTTATTGTTGTAGGTCCTGAACTTCACATGCATGAGTGCGGACTTCCGAAATATATGGCGGCTGAGCTTTACAAGCCATTCATTATCAGAAAACTGCTTGAAAGAGGCATTGTAAAGACAGTTAAATCGGCAAAGAAGATCATAGACAGGAAGGATCCTGTCATCTGGGACATTCTTGAGAATGTGATGAAGGGTCATCCTGTTCTGCTGAACCGTGCTCCTACACTTCACAGACTCGGTATTCAGGCCTTCCAGCCAAAACTCATTGAGGGAAAGGCAATACAGCTCCATCCTCTTGCATGTACAGCGTTCAACGCCGACTTCGATGGTGACCAGATGGCTGTTCACCCTCCGCCGGGCAATGCCGCCATTCTTGAGGCACAGCTGCTGATGCTTGGTTCACACAATATTCTGAACCCTGCAAACGGCGCGCCTATCACAGTCCCTTCACAGGATATGGTCCTTGGTTTGTACTACATTACCAAACCAAGAAAGGG
>NZ_JBAELF010000058.1:0-13631 GCF_056211015.1 Candidatus Egerieousia sp. | reverse complement strand
GAATGAACATGGTTGACGCAATGAACAGGGCATTGAGAAAGGGGGACGTTGATGCGGCAATGAAGGCCCTCCAGTCATTCCTCTCCGGCGTGCCTTACATGTACGAGGGCAAGGAAGTCCTTGAGGACCTTGAGAAGCTTGAGGCGCTCCACCAGCGTGACCTCTACATCCTGTTCAACGGAATGGGCCTGAATCTTGAGACCGAGGTGAAGCAGGCAAAGGGCAGGGTTGACATGGTGGTATGGCTGCCCGATGCAATATACATATTCGAGTTCAAGATGAGAGGAACGGCAAGCTCGGCCCTTGTCCAGATAGAGAAGAACCTCTACGACGCACCGTACATGGCCGATCCGAGACCAAAGGTAAAGGTGGGCGTACGCTTCACCTGCGCAAAGCACACCATAACCAGCTGGAAAGTGGCAAGGTAAGGAATCATTTCATCAAGCTGTCTTTATTTCACGAAATAGTAGTGCTTCATCCAGAGTTTGAGAAGCGGGTCAAGGAAGAAAGGTTCGCCAAAGGCGTTGTAGGAAATGATTTCCTTCTTCTCGAGCGCACCCTTGATTCTGAAAACGTTTGCCGAGGAATTAAGATTGTATTTGTAGAGTATGTCGGCGGAAGACAATTGTGTCACCCCGTCGAGCATTGCCTTGAGGAAACGCACCTGATGTCTGGTAAGGCCGAAAGTAATGCTATGGAAAAGGAAGGAATGAAGATTGATGAGCCTCCCGAGAGCCTCGTCGAATATCTTGTCATTCATATATCCCTTTGTAAGATCAAAGCAGATTGATGCAAGCTGCTGGCAGTACCAGGGGTCACCCTCCACCGTCCTGTAAATCTGCAGCGCCATTTCAGGATTGATTACCTTGCCTGCCTTCAGGAAACTTTTCTCTATAAAACTTGCGAATACATTCTCATCGATAGGCACAAGTTTCAGATGCTCAGCAAACTTGAAGAAATACTTGGATTCATGGAATATGCTGTGCATTGCGTTTGTGCGCTCGCCTGTGATGATGTAAGTGATTGAAGTATGGGTTCTCCATACACGGTCCAGAAGCGCAAAGAACTTTGAAGGATCCTCAAACAGAAGAATGTCCTGGAACTGTTCGAAATAAATGATGCTATGTTCCTGGCTGCCCTGAGCCAGTCTTGCAGGAAGATCAAGGATTTCCATTATCTGGCTGTCGCTGAGCAGTTCCTTGTTCCTGTTGGTGAGAACGCATGCACCGGGATGTTTTTCGTTGAGTATATACGGAGCGGAAGGTATATGCTTCCTTGCAAGCGATATCATTTCCATTGGAGATGAAGCATACTTGCCCAGAATGATGTTTGTATATCTAAGAAGAAAGGCCTCAATGCAACGGACATTGAAAAGGTTCATGTTGAATTGAGTGAACCGGTAACCTTCCTGACGAAGATTATTCAGTGTATTGTAAACAAGGGAACGCTTTCCTATCCTGGCAGGCCCGTAAATCAGCACGTTGTTTCTCTCACGAATGAGATTGCTGAGCATTTTCAGTTCCTTGTTTCTTCCAATGAATGAGGCTCCTGTTACGTAGCCGTTATACTCAAAAGGTGATTCCATCTCTTACGCAATATTCAAATACTGCGCAAAGATATCAAAAAAACACCAATGTAACAATAAAGTTATATCTGTTCCATGTCAGCTGTTGTAATCCAACCCTGACGGCCGTCTGCAAGTTCTATTCTGCTCCATTCCCCTGCACTTTCAATAGTCCTGACCTTTGTGCCGGTATGAAGTATGAACAGGTTGTTTCCCGTGGCGTTCGGTGCGCTCTTCACATTGCTGTGGGAGGCGGTGACAACGCTGTAGCTCATGTCATTCGCAACCGCCTTCAAGGATGCCGAGAAAATGAATGCAATGAGAGCGAACGCAAGGAATACGCAGCTCAGCACAAAGCTGGATTTTCTCAGGCCAAGCCCGGAGAAATGCCTGTATCCCAGGAACAGCAGCGCTGTTATTGCCAGAATGATGAAACCGCCCAGGCACCATTGGTTTGATGAGAATGTATTGCGAATGGAACGTATCCAGTCAACGAAAATGATACCCTTTATGGCCTCTATCTTGTCCGTTGCCCCCATTCTGGCAATTTCAAGGTTAACGGAAGCATCCTCATTGGCCGGATTCAGTTTCAGGCATCTTTCATAATACAGAATGGCCTTGCCGGTATTGCCAAGTTTGTAATACGTATTGCCTATGTTGAAATACAGATGCTCGTTCACTTTGTCAAGTTCCTCAATGGAAAGATAATTGTCCAGAGCAACGGAATAATCGCCCATTGAATATGCGTCATTGGCTTTGTGCCACAATGAATCGGTCTGTGCGGAAGCGCTGGCATCAAAAGAAGATACCAGCATTGCAACGATTGCCAGAGCAGCTCCGGCCAGAACTTTGATACTATTCTTAAACATAACGGATTTCATGCTAATGGTATTTTACAACTCGCTTTCAAATGAAGATATAAGTTCAACCGCCCTGGTGTACTGTGCATTCATTGCTGCCTTTTCGTATGCAGATGCAGATGAATATCTTGCCATTTCACAATCGTTGAGCAACAAGATAAACTTATCAATATCTTCCTTTTCAACCTTGTGTGCTTCCAAGGTCTCAACAATGGTATCGCGCTGCATGTCCGAGAACTTGATGGCCAGCTTGTCTGAAATGTAACCGAGCAGTGCCTTGTGAAGTTCCTCGTAGAATGCGCTGCCCAGATCCTTTGCAAGATACCCGGAAGCCTGTTTCAGCCTTGCTGTTGCCACCTTGTTGGCCCTGCGGTTCGCGCGTCTGCGGACATCGCCCCTGAGCCGTGCCCTGACAGAGAGCATCCTGTCTGTGAACCAGGTCAATACCACCAGCAGAAGTATGCATAGGAAGAACAGCATCTTGCCAATGAACATTGAATCCCTTGAAAAGAACCTTGGTGAAGCGTTGGATATGTATCTGATATCACTTCCCAGATTCGCAACAGCCTGCTTGCTAACTCCGCTGATGACCGCACTTCCGCCTGTAGCGCTGCCCTTGGTCACCTTGATAGAGAGCGGACCGCTTGACAGGGTCACATATTTGCCGGCCTTGGTATCATAGTAAGAATAAGTTACAGCCGGTATTTCAAACGTTCCCTCGCTTCTTGGTATGAACGGGAACTCAAAGGTCTTTGAGCCTGTCATACCGGCCGCCCCGTTGGAGTAATTGTTGGTTGTCTTCACATCGTACTGCTCGAAATCCGCAGGGATGGAAACCTTTGGTGCCTCCAGCAGATTGAGGTTTCCGCTTCCGCTGAGTTCAACTGTAATTGAACCGGCCTCATGCGCAGGTATGCTGTCCCTTCCCAGAGTGACTTTCATCTGCATCTGCCCCACTCCACCTCCGAAATCCGCCGGAGCAGGTGAAGGAAGATTCTTTACAGCGATGGTTGACTGTCTGGTAAAGAGCCTCTTCTTGACCAGCTGATATGAGTCGGAGAAGAAATCGTCGAACATGCTTCGTCTGCCACTGCCAACCCTTACCTGGAACTGGCACACAAGTTCTGCGGGGTTAATGCTTATGGAACCTGTCTTCTGAGGCAGAAGCACCCATTTGCGCAATACGGCTGAATTGTATATCTGTCCGTTATAATTCTCCCTGGTGAAGTTTATATTCTGAGGGACCTCAAGTTCCTGACTCCAGAAACCGTTGAATACAGGGAACTTCACATCCTCGAAACCGGCAATGTTCACATTCTTGATATAAAGTTTAAGGGTGGCAACAATCGGCTCTCCCTTCACAACGCTTGTCCGGCTGAGATTCAGACTGAGGAAAGCATCGGTATCGGAAATCGTACCGTTTGAAGAACGGTTCTGCGACTGATATGAATCATTGTCCTGCGACTGCCTGCCGCTCTGACCTGTGGACTGGTTGCCGCCTGACTGGTTTGCAGAAGCCACCACATCAATATCCAGAGCCCTGCACGAAATGGTCTTGCCGTTCACCTGTACAGAAGCCTGACCCACCTTTGCCTTGCCCTCGGACGATGAGCGCACCACAAGTGTGTAACTGACTTCCAGGGAACTTGAAGACTTGCCGTTAACGTTACTGTAGCTCTGCATCCTTGAAGAAGTTGGACCGGCCAGTAAAGTGAGGCCTGAAAGCGCAGGCGGATTGAAACTGTCAACATCCGCATTCACGGTATAAACAATCTGGAACACCTCTCCTGCACTCACCACATTCGGTGCGTCAACTGTAAAGGACTGTGCCTGTGCGAACAGAGCCACAAAGGCACATATTACAGTCAGTACTGACTTTGAAAACAAACTTCTGCGCATATTATTCTACCAATTTTTCTCTTTCTGTTTTGTGGCAAGCATCTTTGCCTTCTCCTTCTTGACCTTGTCCTGGGTTTCATTCTCCTTCTCCTGAACCGCCTGGAGCATCTGCTCCGCAGTCTGCGGGCTTACCTGAGGCTGATTCTGCTGGTTCCGGTCATTCTTATCATCCTGCTTGTCCTGGTTCTGATCCTGGTTCTGATTTTTATTCTGGTCCTGATTCTTGTCCTGATCATTATCCTGGTTCTGATTCTGCTGGTTCTGGTTCTGCTGATTCTGCTGGTCCTCCAGTTTCTTCTGCGCATATGCCAGATTTGTCTTGGTATCCATATCATCAGGATTCCTTCTCAGGGAATTCCTGTAGGCATCAACTGCACCCTGCCAGTTCTTCTGTTTCAGATAAACATTGCCCAGATTATGATAGTAATCGGAAGCCGTGGACTTCTTATTCACGGCCTTGCCCCTTTTCCAATCAATATGGTTTTCCATTCCGGATACCGTGTCCTTGACCGCCTCAAGATTCTTCAGGGCGTTGTCCGCGTCATCGGCCATATAAAGCACGGATGCAAGATTATAGTTGGAAGCCAGGGAGAGTGAATCCTTAATGAGGCCCTTCCTGTACTCCACCTCGGCCTCCTTGTAATTGTTCTTCTTGAAATAACGGTTACCCTTGCGCACCTCGTGCCTGTCAAGCTGTGCTATAGCAGGTGTAAAGGAGGAACTGGCAAGGAGCAGGAGAGTAATGGTGAACAGTCTGCGCTTTGTAGCGCGGCTGCCCAGCAGAAGCTCCAGAATGAAAAAAAACAATGCTACTGCAAAGAAATACATATACTGTTCGTCAAAATCTTCAAAGACCTGGGAACTGAATTCCTGGTTCTCAAGTTCCTTAAGTTCATCAATTATAGGGTTAAGACCGAATTCGGCGTTGCCTGCGCGGACGTAGGCTCCGTCACCAGCCTGCGCAATCTCCATGAGGGTGCTTTCATCGAGCTTGGTGACTACGTTATTGCCATCCTTGTCCTTCATGAATCCGCCATCGCCGAGTGGGATGAGCTTGCCCTCAGGGGTGCCCACTCCAATGGTGAATACCTTTATACCCTCGTTTGCGGCCTCCTTGGCCGCAATAACAGGGTCATCCTCGTGGTTCTCGCCGTCGGTTATGAGAATGATTGCCTTGTTGCCCTGGCCCATCTGGCCCTCTCCGCTGAAGCTCCTCATACCTGTTCTGATTGCATCGGCAAGAGCGGTGCCCTGAACCGGTATGCTCTCCGGAGATATGGTCTTGAGGAAGATCTTTGCGGAAACGTAGTCGGTGGTTATAGGCAACTGGACAAAGGACTCGCCTGCGAATATTATCAGGCCTATCCTGTCTCCCGAAAGTTTGTCAACAAGACGTGAAATAGCCAGCTTGGCCCTTTCAAGCCTGTTCGGAGAATAGTCCTGGGCCATCATTGAATTGGAAACGTCAAGAGCAATCACAATCTCGGAACCCTTCCTGTTGTTCTCCTTCAGACGCGCTCCTATCTGCGGGCGTGCAAGTCCTATGCAGAAGAAAATCCATGCAAGTGAGAAGAAAACCAGTTTCAAATAACCCTTTCCGTGAGGTCTGTCTGGCATAAGCCTCTCAACAAGTTCTCTGTCTCCGAGCCTGGCCATTCTGTGTCTCTGATTTCTGCGTTTGAACCAGTAGAGCAGGAACAGAACCGGTACCAGCAGAATCAGAAGCAAATATTGTATCTGTGCAAAAAATATCATTTTTCCACCCTCCTATTGCGGCATTTCCCTTACAACAAACCACTTGAGGAACAATTCCGCGGCAAGTGCTGCAAGAGCTGCAAGAGCGAACCACATGAAAAGTTCCTTGTATACAGGGAACGAATCAACCAAGGTCTTGTTCTTCTCAAGCTTGTTAATCTCTGAATATATTTCAAGCAATTTGGTGTTGTCAGTTGCCCTGAAGTACTTGCCGTCGGTCTGATCGGCAATATTCTGGAGCAGCTCTTCGTCAATCTCAACCTCAACCTGCTGCAGCTCTATTCCAAACGGTGTCTGTACGGGATAAGGTGCAGTACCCATTGCGCCAACGCCAATGGTATAGACCCTTATACCGTATGTCTTTGCTATTTCGGCAGCCATCTGCGGCGATATCTCTCCGGTATTGTTCACACCGTCTGTGAGCAGGATCACAACCTTGCTCTTGGCGTCCGAGTCCTTCAGACGGGCTACAGCGGTGGCAAGTCCGTTGCCAATGGCCGTACCGTCCTCTATTATTCCGCAATCAACCTCCTTCATAAGGTTGATGAGCGTTGCCCTGTCGGTTGTGAGCGGCGACTGGGTGTAGCTTTCACCTGCGAACACGGAGATTCCGATTCTGTCCGACGGACGTTCCGATATGAACTTTATAGCTATTTCCTTTGCCGCATTTATTCTGTCCGGAGTGAAGTCACGGGCAAGCATACTGGTTGAAACGTCGAGCGCCAGCATTATGTCAATGCCCTCCGTGTCAATTCTTTCAAAGGCGGAGCTTGAGCGCGGACGCGCGATTGCAACAATTATTGCAGCCAGTGCAATCATCCTCAATGCAAACGGAACATGCATGAGAATGCGGTTGGACCATCCGCCCTTGTATCTCCACGGAGTGATTGATGAAACCAGCATATAAGGCCTCAGTCCCCTGACCTCCCTGTACACATAGAGTGCAATCAGCGGAACAAGCAGGAGCAGCAGCCAAAGCAGATTCGGATATTCAAAAAACATTTTCTCTCCTCCTGATTTTTTATTCTTTTTCTCCACCCCGATGGTTGTTCTCACTCTCTGCTGCATTCTTCACTTCAGCGGAATCAGCCTGGGCCTTTGCACGTTTTGCGGCCTCGGCGGCAGCCTGCTTTGCAAGGTACTGCTCGTATGTGTCGTTCACAAATCTCACTGAAACAGGAATTGCATTCTCGTTCTCCTCCTTCTCGGGACTCATCTTTGCGAATTTCACAAGGTCGGCCATACGGAACAGTTCGTGCAGCTCGTCATATCTGGCCTGCTGGATGTCCGTTTCCTGAAGTTCCTGAAAGATCTCTGAAGTGGTTTTCTCCAAGGCGCTCACTCCGTACATCTTCTCAATGTACTTTCTCAACGTCTCAGTTACATTTGTGTAGAACTCCTTCTCCTTTCCGCTCTGCCACAGGTTCTTCTGACGGATGTTTTCCAGTTCCCTCAGTGCAATGACGTGAGGAGGATCCTGTACCATTGCCTCAGCCCTTTTCTTGAGAATCCTCTTCACGAGCTTGACTCCCAGCCAGATGAGAGCGGCCAGCAGCAAAGCGCCGATAGTCCACGGCAGGACCTCCTTGAATGTGAGAGGATATCTCACCTGTCCTTTGATTGGCCTGGCCTCAAAGGCTGTGGTATCAATCTGTATTGTATTCACATCTATCCTTGGCGTGCTGCCGAAATCTATGTAATGAATGTCACCGTCCTTGAAATAGGCAATCTGGGGCTCGGGCAGAACATAGCTTCCGCTGTCAAAAGAGGTGAGAATCACCTTGGCCTCAATCTCTCCGGCAAGTTTCTTCAGTCTGGCTGTATCCAGAACGAACTCCGCCACCACCTCCACCTTGCTGGCGGCGGTATCCTCGGCGAGTATCCTTGAATAAGGTTCAACAACAATCGAATCGCACTCCGGCAGATCAATGACGCTCTTCCAGACCACCTGATCTCCAATCATTATTGAATCCCTGTTCAGAGCGGAACTTATGACCTGTGCGTTGAGCGCTGCGGGCAATGCCATCAGCAGCGCTGCGACCAGAACCAGAGTCCTGCTCCATTTCATTCCTTTATGTAAAGATTTACATTTCATTTCTGTTCATATTCATTGGCAAGTTCCGGACTATCACCTATTTACCGGCGAACAGCATAAGCAGGGCCTTCACGTAGTCACCGTTGGTGGCCACGCTCACATTGCTCACATTGTAACGTCGGAAAAGCATTGTGGATTTATCTGCAACCTGTCTGTTCCACTCGCTGTAACTGTTTCTGAAACGTCGGCTCGACGTATCAGCAATGAAGGTCCGGCCGCTCTCGCTGTCCTTGACCCTGATAAGGCCAAGGTCAGGAAGCTCGCGGTCGCGGCGGTCATATACGTTGATTACGGAAATGTCGTGCCTGTTTACAGCAATCTTCAGAGCATCGTCATATCTTGGCGATGCATCCTGGTTCACGTCAAGAAGGTCGCTCAGCAGGAATGCGTTGCATTTCTTCTTGATTGCGTTGGTAAGGAAACGCAAGGCCTGGGAAATGTCCGTGCCATCGTTCTGCGGCTTGAATTCAAGCAGTTCCCTTATTATCATGAGCAGATGGCTCCTTCCCTTCTTGGGCGGTATGAATTTCTCAACCTTGGAACTGAAGAACAGGGCTCCCACCTTATCATTGTTTGCAGAAGCCGAGAAAGAAAGCGTTGCAGCTATCTCCGATATCATTTCACGCTTGCTTCTTGAAGCCGTACCAAAGATTCCGGAAGAACTTACGTCAATCAGCAGGACCACGGTAAGTTCCCTCTCCTCTTCGTACACCTTCACGAACGGGCTGCGCAAACGGGCCGTAACGTTCCAGTCCATGTTCCTTACATCATCGCCGTACTGATATTCGCGGACCTCGCTGAAAGCCATGCCCCTTCCCTTGAAAGCGGAATGGTACTCTCCGGCAAAGATCTGATGACTCAGGGACTTGGTCTTTATCTCAATCTTCCTGACTCTCTTTAAAAGATCGTTCTCCATTATTGTTCTCTACTACGGAACCTCCACCTTATTGATTATTTCTGTAATGATGTCCTCTGTCCTTACATTCTCGGCCTCAGCCTCGTATGTAAGACCGATCCTGTGCCTGAGCACATCCTCGCTTACTATCCTCACATCCTCAGGGACAACATAGCCTCTTCTCTTTATGAAAGCGTAAGCTTTCGCTGCCATCGCCAGTGAAATGCTGGCTCTTGGAGAAGCTCCGTAAGCAATGAGGTCCCTGTACTGATCAAGGCCGTATTCCTCAGGGGTTCTTGTTGCAAAGACTATGTCAACAATGTATTTCTGGATTTTCTCGTCCATGTAAACGTCCTTCACAACGCTGCGGGCCCTCACTATGTCCTCTGGCTTGAGAACAGCCGACGCTTTAGGAAAATTGCCGCTGTTGTGCATCTGGATGATCATTCTCTCCTCCTCCTTCTTAGGATATGAAACAACCACCTTGAGCATGAACCTGTCGACCTGTGCTTCAGGAAGAGGATATGTACCCTCCTGCTCAACAGGGTTCTGGGTTGCCATTACAAGGAAAGGTTTTGGAAGTGGATATGTCTGGTCTCCGATGGTCACCTGCCTCTCCTGCATTGCCTCAAGCAGGGCTGACTGAACTTTTGCAGGTGAACGGTTGATCTCATCGGCCAGTACGAAGTTGGCAAAGACAGGGCCTTGCTTAACCTGGAATGTCTCGCTTTTCTGACTGTAGATAAGTGTTCCTATAACATCCGCAGGCAGAAGGTCCGGAGTAAACTGAATTCTATTGAACTTGGCATCCACGATGTTTGCCAGTGTGTTGATTGCCAAAGTTTTTGCCAAGCCCGGCATACCTTCGAGAAGGATATGTCCGTCTGCCAGCATTCCAATGAGGAGTGATTCAACAAGATGTTTCTGTCCAACAATGACCTTGTTCATTTCCATGGATATTATATCCACGAAAGCGCTCTCCTTTTGAATCCTGTCATTCAATTCTTTAATGTTAACGCTCTCCATTTTATATTTGATTAATAATTTTAACAGCTTCTTACGTTTTTACATGCGTTTGCAATTCAAAACGGCCGGTATTACCTTTGCCTGCATCAAAGATAAGACACAATGCGTTACTTTATATCACTTTCTTTCAACGGAGCCCCTTTTTGTGGATGGCAAATCCAGGACAACGCCATTTCTGTTCAAGAACTCGTGCAGAACGCTCTTTCCACACTGCTCAAGGAAGAAATCAAAGTAACAGGTGCCGGACGGACCGACACCGGCGTAAACGCCATTAACTATATCGCCCACTTTGACACAACTCAGCCTATTGCTTTTGAGCCGGCGTTTTTTTGCTACAAATTAAATGCCATTCTACCAAAAGAAATAACAATTCTTGCAATTTCACGTGTAAAAAATGATGCGCACGCAAGATTCGACGCGGACCTGAGGTGCTACAGGTATTACATCCACACTTACAAGGATCCTTTTGTCCAGCAGTTCTCGCATTTTGTGAGTGCGCGCAATCTGGATATTGACGCAATGAACTGCGCCGCCCAATACTTCCTGGGCCAGCAGGATTTCTCCTCTCTGGAAAAGCTGCGCGGCGGCAGCAGCAGTTCCATCTGCACCGTTACAAAAGCGGCTTGGATGCCCCTGGCGGATGATTCCGGTCACAGATATGTCTTTGAAGTGAGGGCCAACCGATTCTTGCGCAACATGGTCAGGGCAATGGTCGGTTCACTGCTGGAAGTAGGCACAGGACGCCGCGAACCGGAATGGATTCAGGAAATGCTATCCGCACACAACCGCTGCGCCGCCGGCACATCCGTCCCCGGCAACGCCCTCTTCCTCTGTGGCATCCACTACCCCTACGAAATTCACTGGAACCAGCTGTAATCCATAACGTTCTGTCCAAAGCAGAAAGTTCTCCGATGCCAATATCCAGTATTCCAATAATAATTTCACTTTTGAAGGAATCCCTGGGGTGGATGGCAGAGCTGTCCGCTTGGTCACGAAGGACATATCGATGGATGAACGCTATGCCGGCATATGCGGGATAACTGAGCAGGAATTGCTTTCAACCTTCGACGGGTATATCGAAAGGCTTGCATCGGACAACGATGTGACGAAGGAGGAAGCCGTGGCGAAACTGCGCGAGCAGTATGACGGCTACCATTTCCACCCGAAAGGAACAGGTGTCTATAACCCGTTCAGTTTACTTAACTGTCTGGATGAATGTGAATTCAGGGACTACTGGTTCGAAACCGGCACACCGACATATCTTGTCCAGCTTCTGCAGGAGCACGAATACAATCTGGAGGATATGAGTCACGCTGTGAGTTCGGCCAAGAGCCTGAGCAGCATAGACGCAAACTCCACGGATCCCATACCGGTCATCTACCAGAGCGGATATCTTACTATCAAAGACTACAATCCGGAGTTCGGCTCATACACGCTCGGTTTTCCCAACAAAGAGGTGGAAAAGGGATTCCTTGACTTTCTTCTACCGTTCTATGCCAATCTACACAATACGGATTCCGCTTTCTGCATCCAGAACTTTGTGACGGACGTGCGGACGGGCAATACCGAAGGCTTTGTCAAGCGCCTGAAATCTTTCTTCGCCGACTACCCGTACGAACTGGTCAAGAAGCTCGAAAACCACTATCAGAACGTGGTCTTCATCCTTTTCAGGCTGATGGGCTTCTACACCCAGGCGGAATACCGCACCAGCGAGGGACGTATCGATATGGTAGTAAAGACACCGAAGTTCTGCTACGTGCTTGAGTTCAAGCTCAACGGCACTGCTGAAGAAGCCCTTGCACAAATCAGCGACAAGAACTACACCTTGCCTTTCGCTGTCGAGGACCAGCAGATCATACGCCTCGGCATCAACTTCGACTCCACCACCCGCAACATCGACAAGGTCCTCGTCGGCTAACCTTCTCCCCGTCATTGCGGCCCCTCTCCGTCATTGCGGGCCTGCCCCGCAATCCCTGGTTTGATGAGAGACCATGAATCAAGTTCAGGGTGACGTTGCTCAGCATGACGGTTATTTTTGAAGATTGTCGGAAAATGTATAATTTTGCTGAACCTAACAAGTTAATGTCATTATGTCAACACTTATTGTATCTGTAGAAGACACTGCAATGCTTGCCAATATCAAGGCCGCTATCGAACAACTCCGAGGGGTTGCGAGTGTGACCGATGGCGTGTCGTATGATGCAACAGATTGCAATGCATATCGTGAGGCGATGGAAGATGTGAAGGCTGGTAGAGTTTACAAGGCTTCCAGCGTGGAAGATATGTTCAAGCAGGCTCTGGCATAGTATGTACAGCATCAGTTTCACCAACAGATTCAAGAAGGATTTGAAACTCTGTCAAAAGCGGGGTTTGGACTTGTCGCATATTCAGGAAGCTATCAGTATTCTTGCAGAAACAGGTTCTCTCCCTTCTCAATATCGGCCTCATAAACTCAACGGAAAGTTCAATGGTCAATGGGAGTGCCACATTGAACCGGATTGGCTGATGGTTTGGGAGCAGAATGACAAAGAATTGAATTTGCTTTTCCTCTATACAGGCATTCATTCCGACCTGTTCAAATAGCACGTCTTGATTACACCTACAAATCATTCGCATTATACGAACCCTGCGTCATTGCGGGCTCCATTCATCCGTCATTGCGGGCTCGACCCGCAATCCCCGGTTTGATGAGATGCCGGGTCAAGCCCGGCATGACGTTAGGGTCAAGCTCAGCATGACGGAGGAGAGTCCGGCCCTTCCCCGGACACCACCCCTCCGTTCGTTGTCTGTTCATTCTCCGTTCTGAAACGGAGAAAAAGCGGAGAGGGAACGGCCTTGGTACGAAGGTGCATCGGAGCTGCCGCCACCCTGCTTGTTGTTGTGACCGCCCTCACGGGAATCATCAATAAAACCATTGATTACTGAGAAAGGGCGGTCGTTTACTCAGCAAGTGACTTTGATTTCAATTCTGCCGAAACCATTTTCCATACAGACTCATCGATGCCTTCCTCTGTCATATAATCGTGTAACTTCAAAAGAACGTCCTGTGTTCTCCCGATGATTTCTCCAGGCCTGTTTATGTCATACTGCCGGCCCACTGATATCAAATCCTTCCTTGTGATTCCCGATTTCTTTCCGCAGATGCTGAGGAACTGTCCTTTCTGGACTTCCAGAACTGAAGGATCGATGCTGTAAACCATATCGTATGCCGGGGCCAGAGACCACTTCCCTGATTTATCCATGGCAAAAGAGAAGTTCCTGGAGTGGTCATCTATATTTCCAGCCAGGACATTGAATACCATTCTCCTGTACATCTGCTCGAAATCTGAGTATTCAAGATCAAGCCTCCTCATAGTATCAAAGGCCTCCTCGTAGGAAACGACATCTCCGGCCATGGCGAGAAGCGACTGCATATGCACCTTCCCCTCCGGACCCCTGTCGAACCTCTTGGTGATGAAATGGCTGGCCGTATCGAACCGCTTCAGTTCAGAATCGCTTATCTCTATTCCGGCATCCCTGCATAAGCGCCAATATACA
>NZ_JBAELF010000057.1:0-38143 GCF_056211015.1 Candidatus Egerieousia sp. | reverse complement strand
ATGTCCGCAGGCAGACCGGCCAAAATGAAGAGTCTGCTTGCAACGTCCACTGTTGTACGGCACTCTAATCAAGCCACGTGCAAGCAGCTCTGGCACAAACAACGAACGAAATAGCTCGCCAACCGGCCACAAAATCAAGGTTTTTGTGGAAAAAGTGAGCAATTTCACCTGTTTGTCCACAAATCATGGCCATTTGTGGACAAAATGAAGGCAGAAAGCAAAACGAGCACGTCTTGAGGAAAAAAGAGACCAAATTAGGTGTAAAGCGTGCAAATGGCAGCAATATAGATGCAGGAATGTGGTGTCAGGCAGTGGAATATGAAAAATTCCGCCACGGAAAGGCGGAATTTTTCAGATGAACTGCCTGACGCAGCCAAACGGGAGCAGCCAAACGAAAGAAGGAGGCACGAATGCAGCCACCAGACGGGAGGAGGCACGAATGCAGCAATAAAACGAATAACTAAAAGTGAAAAACGGGTTACGAGAAAATCGGGGCATTTTGGAAGTTTGTTGATTTTTTGAAGTATTTTTGTGCTATGATAGTGGCCTGCGTAAAAAAGCAGGACGGAAAGAATCCGTGGAACTATCGCCAGTGGAAAATAAAATAAATCAATAGTGATATGTCTTTGAAATGCGGTATCGTGGGGCTTCCCAATGTTGGAAAATCAACCCTGTTCAATTGTATAAGTTCCGGAAAGGCGCAGGCTGCGAACTTTCCCTTCTGCACCATAGATCCTAATGTTGGCGCAACCAATGTTCCTGATGACAGGCTGCAGGTTCTGGCGGATATTGTACATCCGGGCAGAATCGTGCCGGCAACCGTGGAGATTGTGGACATTGCCGGTCTGGTGAAGGGCGCAAGCAAGGGCGAGGGTCTGGGAAACCAGTTCCTGGCAAACATCAGGGAAACCGACGCCATACTTCACGTGCTCCGCTGCTTTGACGATGGAAACGTTGTGCATGTTGACGGCAGCGTTGACCCGGTAAGGGACAAGGAAATCATTGATACCGAATTGCAGCTCAAGGATCTTGAGACAGTGGAATCGCGTCTGGCAAAAGTGCAGAAACAGGCTGCCGGCGGTGACAAGAACGCAAAGAAACTCGTGGCAATACTGCTCAGATACAAGGAAGTCCTGGAACAGGGAAAGAATGCCAGGAGCATAAGCTTTGACACAGCTGATGACAGGAAGCTCGCTCATGATCTGTTCCTTCTTACGGCAAAACCTGTAATGTATGTATGCAACGTAGATGAGAACAGCGCAAAGGATGGCAACCATTATGTTGAGGCGGTCAAAGAGGCCGTAAAGGATGAGGACGCACAGATTCTGGTGATTGCAGCAAAGATAGAATCCGAAATTGCGGAACTTGAGAGCTGGGAGGAAAAGCAGATGTTCCTTGAGGAGATAGGCCTGGAGAAATCAGGATGCCAGAGACTTATACAGAGTGCATACGCACTTTTGAATCTGCGTACCTTCTTCACCGCAGGACCTATGGAGGTCAAGGCCTGGACATTCAACAAGGGTGACAAGGCGCCTCAGACCGCAGGCGTGATACATTCCGATTTTGAAAAGGGTTTCATACGCGCGGAAGTTATCAAATACGAGGATTACGTTGCTCTTGGAAGCGAGGCTGCCTGCCGTGCCAACGGAAAGCTTTACACCCAGGGCAAGGACTATGTTGTTGAGGACGGTGACATAATGCATTTCCTGTTTAACGTGTAACATACCCGCACTTTCTTCCTCAAGAAAACAAAGCCTGAATAAAACAGCACATCCCCACACAAATTTTAATGATCATGAAATCAAGGACTGTCATATTAGGAAGACTTGCTGGGGAGAGTCTCACGTTCACGCTCGGGCAACTGAAAGCCAACAAATTCAGGACCTTTCTCTCCCTGCTTGGAGTGTCAATAGGCATATTCAGCATAGTTGCCGTGTTCATGGCCATAGATTCGCTCAAGGCCACCGTGTCCGAAGGTCTCAAGCAGCTGGATATGAATACTATCAATATCAGCAAATGGCCTATGGGGGCTGAGGACGGCAGCATGAACGGCGAATACCGCTGGTGGGACTATCTGAAACGTCCTAACATAACTTATAATGATTACAGATTCCTTGAAAGGAACTGTACAAGCGCCAGGGCGGTATGTTGTCTGGCAAACATTGAGGGAACCTTCAAATATGCCGGCAACAGTTATTCAAGCATGGCAGCCGCTGTAAGCTACAACTGGGACCATCTTGCGGACGTAAAGATTGAAAGAGGCCGTTATTTCACGCCGTCGGACTGTGCTTCAGCTTCTCCGGTAATCATTCTAGGACCTCTTATGGCAGAGCATCTTTTCGAAGATCTTGACCCCATCAACAGGAAGGTGAAGTTCAAAGGTCACGAATTCAGTGTAATAGGTGTTCTCAAGGAAACCGGAAACAATATGGTGAATATGGTGAATCTTGACGAGGGGGCAATGATAACCATAGATTACGGCCTCAATTTCATTGACCGTAACAATTCAGAGGTTGATGTTCTTATAAAGCCTGAGGAAGGAACGGACCAGGAAATGCTGGTGGGCCAGCTCAAGACACTGATGCGGGGCCTGCGCCGTCTCGGTCCGAATGAAAAGGACAATTTCTCAGTCAACAAATTCTCATTCATATCAGATGCCATTGACAAGGCCTTTGAGTCCCTTAATCTTGCAGGCTGGCTTCTTGCAGGTTTTTCACTGCTGATAGGAGGTTTCGGAATCATAAATATAATGTATGTCTCCGTGAAGGAGCGCACCAGGATGATAGGCATTCAGAAGGCCCTGGGCGCCCACAAGCAGTTCATTCTGGCCCAATTCCTCTTTGAAGCCGTACTGCTTGCCCTCAACGGCGGCATTCTTGGAATCATTCTTGCCGTTACAATAGCCCTTGCCATTCCAACGGACAGCATTGTAGTAAGCGCCTCCTCTATTTTTTCAGGACTGGCGATAGCGGTGGCAATAGGTGTCATAAGCGGTATGCTGCCTGCAATGAAGGCAGCCAGCCTCAACCCTGTTGATGCCATAAATGATAAATAATGCGCAGAACCGGCAGGAAAGTGGAACTATCGCCGGTGGAAAATTCTAACTGACTGTAAAGAGATTGGTAAGACTGATGAAGTCTTCAACGCTCAGCTGCTCCGGACGGAGGTTCAGCATATCTGTCTGAGGAAACTCCTTCACAAAACGTATGTTTGCCTGTTTTGAGACAGGAGTACCGAGAATCTGCTTCAGTGAGTTGCGCAAGGTCTTGCGTCTGAGGTTGAAAGCGGTCTTTATAATCTGCTTGAAAGCGACCGGATTGCAACCAAGGCTTGTGCGGCTGTTGCGCATAAGGCGTATTACGGCAGATTTCACCTTTGGTGGTGGATTGAATACTTTCTCATCCACGGTAAAGAGGTATTCTATGTCGTACCAAGCCTGCAGAAGTACGGAAAGAATGCCGTATGTCTTGTTTCCCGGCTTGCTGGCAAGTCTCTGGGCAACCTCCTTCTGAAGCATGCAGACAACGAGCGGAACCTGTAGCAGATAATCAAGAATCCTGAAGAAGATCTGCGATGAAATATTATACGGGAAATTGCCTATGATGGCAAATGGCTCTGAGAAAATGTCCTCGAGCGGAACTTCCAGGAAGTCCCGTTTCTGAAGGGTATAGAGGAATTCGGTGTAATGCGCACGTAAATATTCAATTGATTCGTCATCAATCTCGGCGAGTTCGAGCTTCACATCCGGGGCCTGCACAAGGTACTGGGTAAGAACTCCCGTTCCCGGACCAATTTCCAGAACATTATATTTCCGCTTTGCGCTGGAAGGACTTTCAGCACAGGCACAGGAATCGGCATATAAGACAGGAACCTTGTCCAAAGTACACAGCAAGGCATCAACAATGTCCCGTGCTATTGATAAATCCGTGAGAAAATGCTGACCTAAGGCTTTCTTTGGCTTTACGTACATATTATTGCATACAAAGTTGCAGACGCAAATTCCTTGGAATGATCCATACGGTTTGCGTCTGCAAGATATTATCTGATATTATTTCACAGGAGCTGTACTCTTGATGAAGAGTTCGTCCATCTGAGCATCATCAATGCGTGAAGGAGCGTCAAGCATCACGTCACGGCCCTGATTGTTCTTAGGGAATGCAATGTAGTCCCTGATTGTCTCCTGACCTCCGAACAGGGCGCAGAAACGGTCAAAGCCGAATGCCAGACCACCGTGAGGAGGAGCACCGAACTTGAAGGCATTGATAATGAAGCCGAATCTGTATTCAGCATCCTCCTTGCTCATACCAAGAACTTCGAACATTCTCTCCTGAACCTGCGAATCGTGGATTCTTATTGAACCACCGCCAACCTCTGTTCCATTGAGAACAAAGTCGTATGCATTTGCGTTAACCTGCTCAAGATCCTCCTTCCTGTTGCTGTAGAACTTGTCAAGGTCCTCAGGTTTAGGAGCGGTGAAAGGATGGTGCATAGCATAGAAACGATTGGTTTCATCATCCCACTCAAGAAGAGGGAAGTCATATACCCAGAGAGGGGCATATACTGAATTGTCCCTGTAACCCAGATGCGCACCCATTTCAAGACGCAGAGCGCCAAGAGCAGTCTGCATCTTCTTCTTTGCACCGCAGAGAATGAGAACGAGGTCTCCTTCCTTTGCCTGTGCAGCCTGAGCAATCTCAAGAACTTTTTCAGGAGAGAAGAATTTATCAACAGAAGATTTGACACCGTCCGCACCCCATTTTATGTAAACCAGGCCTGCAGCACCTATCTGTGGTCTCTTCACCCATTCTGTAAGAGCGTCAAGCTGCTTGCGGCTGTAGTTTGCGCAATCTGGAACAGCTATTGCACCAACATACTGTGCATTGTCGAATACTGAGAATCCCGCGCCCTGAACCAGAGATGTTATTGTATGCATCTTCATTCCGAAACGGATATCAGGCTTGTCGGATCCGTAATATTCCATAGCATCGGCGTATGACATTCTTGGGAAAGGCTCGTTGAACTCCTTGCCAAGAATTGCCTTGAACATGTGCTTGATCATTCCCTCGAACATCTGGAGAATGTCCTCCCTTTCAACGAATGACATTTCGCAGTCAATCTGTGTGAACTCTGGCTGACGGTCTGCCCTGAGGTCCTCGTCCCTGAAGCAACGTACAATCTGGAAATATCTGTCATAACCGGCAACCATAAGCAGCTGCTTGAAAGTCTGCGGGCTCTGAGGCAAAGCATAGAATTCACCAGGATTCATTCGGCTAGGAACAACAAAGTCGCGTGCGCCTTCAGGAGTACTCTTTATCAGGAAAGGAGTCTCAATCTCAAGGAAGCCCTTGGAACTGAGATATTTTCTTGTTTCAATACCCATCTTGTGACGGAGCTCCAATGCCTTGCGCAGAGGATTCCTGCGCAGATCCAGATACCTGTACTGAGCCCTTATGTCCTCACCGCCATCTGAATTGTCCTCAATGGTGAAAGGTGGAGTCACACTCTTATTGAGTATTTTCACCTGCGATAGTATTATCTCAACATCGCCTGTTGCCAGCTTGGGGTTCTTGCTCTGGCGCTCTGCCACAACACCCATGGCCTGAATCACATACTCCCTTCCGAGTGATGCTACAATATCATTAAGTTCCTTAGAATCGTTGTCTGAAGCAACGAGCTGAGTAATGCCGTAGCGGTCCCTGAGATCTACGAATGTAAGCGATCCCATTTTTCTTACCCTCTGTACCCAGCCGGCCAGAGTAACCTGGGCTCCCTTATTCTCCAGTCTAAGTTCCCCGCAAGTATGAGTTCTGTACATATATGTTTGTTTTTAACGTTTTATATCAAAAATACCCTTAATAGGCACCAAGGGCAAATATACTAATTTAGATTTGTGCCACAACGGTCTCAGCCAGATTTCTGAAGGTGTCATGCACCAATGAACTGTTGAAAGAAGAAATGGAACTGCTTGTGTTCTCATCCAATGCAGAAGGTGCGCCAACATCGCCGCATTCACATATGCTCTGAACAAGCGGAATCTGTCCCAGCAGAGGAACATTGTATTTCCCGGCCATCTTCTGCGCTCCGCCACGTCCGAAGATATAGTATCTGTTGTTTGGAAGCTCGGCAGGTGTGAACCAGCTCATGTTCTCAACTATTCCAAGGATCTTCTTGTTCACATCCTTGTTGCGGAAGAGATTGATTCCTTTTTCAACGTCCGCCAGAGCCACATCCTGAGGAGTTGTAACAACTATGGCTCCGGACACCGGAATGTCCTGAACCAAAGTTATATGTATGTCACCTGTTCCAGGAGGCATATCCAGAAGGAGAAAATCAAGCTCGTCCCACTTGGTCTGAAGGATTATCTGCTTGAGCGCATTGCAGGCCATGGGACCTCTCCATATCAGAGCCTGCGAAGGGTCAACGAAATAGCCAACGCTCATCCATTTGATTCCGTATTTCTCATTAGGAATAATCAGTTCCGTTCCTTCCTGTGCCTGAGGCATAAACCCTTCGGTGGCGGTCATCTTTGGAATTGAAGGACCATATATGTCCGCATCAACAACGCCAACCTTGTATCCCGCATTTGCCAGAGCAACTGCCAGATTCACCGTAACGGTTGATTTTCCAACGCCGCCTTTGCCTGATGCCACTGCAATGATGTTGTTCACCCTTGCAAGCTGCTCGTTACCCAAGTCATTGATATTCTTCTTGGTAACCTTCTTTGCCCTTATGATTTCGGTGATTGCTATATCCACATTGCCGAATGCCAGACCAAGATGCTCCCTGATCTCATTCTTTATTGAACCTGCCATTGCATCGGCTCTTGGGAACACAAGATTGAATCTTATGCCTGTTCCATCTGAATCGATTCTGAGGTTCTCCACCATTCCAAGTTCAACAATGTTCCTGTCGAACTCAGGATGCACAACCTCGCTCAAAACCCTTTCAACTTCCTTTATCTCCATGTCAACTTATTTCATTAATGAGCACTGCCACTTCCAGGCGCTTGCAAGCACTTCTTCAATCGGCGTATCGGCACTCCATCCAAGAAGTTCATTCGCCAATGAAGGATCAGCCCATATCTGCTCTATGTCACCTTCACGGCGTGCTCCTATCTTATAATTCAGTTTTACGCCTGTAGCTTTCTGGAAAGCATCAACAAGTTCCAGCACACTCAGTCCCTTGCCTGTTCCAAGATTGAAATATTCCATTCTGTACCTGCCTTCAGCTTTTGCCAGCAGACGGTCAATGGCCTTCACATGAGCCTTTGCAAGGTCAACCACATATATGTAATCCCTGATACAGCTGCCGTCAGGAGTGTTGTAATCATTGCCGAACACTGTAAGGCATTCACGTATTCCAGCCGCTGTCTGGGTGACGTATGGTACCAGATTGTTAGGAACACCATTTGGAAGCTCTCCTATCTTTGCACTAGGATGAGCGCCTATTGGATTGAAATACCTCAATGCTATCACGCTCATATCCTTGTATGCCTTCACGCTGTCCCACAGTATTTCCTCGGCCATCTGCTTTGTCCTGCCGTACGGCGATTCAGCAGGCTGCAAGGGAGCGCATTCCTTGATTGGAAGATTCTCCATTGAAGGCTGACCGTAAACGGTTGCGGAAGAAGAGAACACAATGTTCGCCCCTTTCGGAGCAGGAACACCGCTCAGGCCTATCTCCTCCCCTCTTCCATTGCACAATGCAATGAGGTTCACCAATGAACGTATATTGTTGTTGAAATATTTCAAAGGCTGCTGAGTGCTCTCACCTACGGCCTTGAACGCTGCAAAATGAATTGCCGCTTCAATATCCGGATATTTCTCGAACACCTTTGCAAATTCCGCCGGATTGGAACAGTCTACCTCCATGAAATCGATTGCCGTACCTGTAATTGCCCTGATGCCATCAAGCACCTTGGCTGTGGAATTTGAGAAATTGTCAACTCCTATGACCTTGTATCCCGCATTTATCAGTTCAACAGCTGTATGGGATCCTATATATCCGGTTGCTCCTGTCAGCAGTACTCTTTTTGCCATATTGTCCTTCAATTGATTATTATTTCCTTATTTGACAGATACTGAATCCCAATCGTATGGGAACCTTTCAATATCCTCCTCAACCAGCCGGTCACCTGTCTGAACCTCAATGAATGTCAGATCAGTGATTGCCTTTACTGAATGATACTGCTCCTTGCGTATGTTTATGACATCACCGCGGGTGACTTTGGTAACATTGCCGTCGAGCACGAGCAGTCCTTCCCCGTTTATGAAGGTCCAGACCTCGCTTCTGTGATGATGTATCTGGTAGCTTATATTCTTGCCTGCCGAGAGTGTGATGGTCTTGGTCAGGGCCTTGAAACCGTCCGGGTACTGCACGCTGTCAATCACCTTGTATGTCCCCCAGCGTCTTTCCTCGTACATAGGGCGGTCCGAGAGATTCTCAACCTTGCTCTTTATGCCCTCGCTCTTCTCCTTTGAGCATACAAGTATTCCGTTTGGCGATGCCGCAACAATGGTATCCTTCATTCCATCAACGAATACAGGAATGCTCAGCTCATTTATCACGTGGGTATTGTCATTGCTCTCCCCAAGATGCGAATTGCCTATGGTATGCGAAGGAATTTCCTCGGTCAGAGTGTTCCAGGTTCCAAGATCCTTCCAGAAACCTGTGAAAGGCACCATTGCCACATTGCTTTCCTTCTCCGCAACCTGATAGTCAAAGCTGATTTTAGGAAGACTCGTGTAATGTGAATGAACGAAGTTGAAATCCACACCATCGAGGTGTATGAATTTCTCTATTATGTCAAGCATATAGCCCAGCTTGAAGGCAAAGACTCCGCCGTTCCAGAGTGCCTTCTCTGCCAGAAGCTTCACAGCCACCTCAACAGAAGGCTTCTCTGTGAACCTGCCCACTTTTATTATATCCTTTTCCACAGCGATGGCTCCGGAAGCATCCGGCACCACGTATCCGAACTTTTCACTGGGATAGGAAGGGGTTATACCCATAAGCACCAGTGAAGCCGCACCTTCTTCAATGGCCTTGGCCATTCTTGAAATGGTATTGAAATATCCTGCCTCGGTGTAAGGGTCGCAAGGCATCACTATCACCGTTTCGTTCCTGCCGCAATTCTGCTCAAGATAGAGATTGGAGCAGCTAAGGGCAATTGCCGGGAAGGTATCCCTCCTGCACGGTTCCGTAACCACCTTCACACCCTCACCAAGCTGGTTTATTATTATGTCCTTCTGCGATACGTTAGTTGCTATTGTTATGCTTGTTCCTGCCAGTGGTGATTCGTTTATCTGCCTGAGCACACGCTGAACCATTGATTCCCTGCCGCCATCAGGTGAGGGAAGCAATGGAAGGAACTGTTTTGAACGCGTCTCGTTTGAAAGCGGCCAGAGTCTTTTTCCGCTGCCGCCGGAAAGAAGTATGATTTTCATTTACTGTCTGTTAATTGGTATATCCCGGTTTCCCCAGAAGTTTGAACATGCTTGTCTTGTAGGCCTCAACGCCCGGCTGGTTGAACGGATTCACGCCAAGCATATAAGCGCTGATGCCGCAAGCCGCCTCAAAGAAATAGAAAAGTTCTCCGAGCGTTTCCTCGTTCATGACACCGGTTTCAATATCTATGTTGGGAACTCCGCCTGAAACGTGAGCTATCTTCACGCCTCTCTGAGCTGTTTCATTGACCTGCTCAAGGCTCTTGCCGGCAAGATAGTTCAGTCCGTCTGAATTGTCCTCCCATTCCTCAAGCATGATTCTGTTCCTTTTGTCCGATATTACAAGATTGGTCTCGAAGAGAATTCTCAAACCTTCCTGAATGTACTGGCCCAGTGAATGCAAGTCCATGGTAAATACCACCGAAGCAGGGAAAATGCCCTTTCCTTCCTTGCCTTCGCTCTCACCATAGAGCTGTTTCCACCACTCGGTGAGATTCCTCAGCTTTGGTCTGTAGCTTGTAAGAAGTTCTATCTGCCTTCCATCCCTGTAAAGAGTGTTCCTGACCGCCGCATACTGTACTGCAGGATTGCTTTCATCCTCCTTGAGACAGTACTGCGCCGCCTTGCGGGCTCCCGCCAACATTGCCTCAATGTCAAAACCGGCTATCGCCAGTGGAAGAAGACCTACTGGAGTGAGTACGGAGTACCTGCCCCCAACGTTATCGGGTATAACAAAAGTCCTGTAACCGTTCTTGTCAGCTATGGTCTTGAGGGCTCCCTTTGCCCTGTCGGTTACAGCCACTATAAGATTCTTTGCCTTCTGAACTCCAACCGCATGCTCAAGAGCTTTCTTGAGAATCCTGAAAGCCACCGCCGGCTCGGTTGTGGTACCGCTCTTTGAAATCACAACTATTCCGAATTTCCTGTTTTCCAACAGACACAGCATGTCACACATATATTCCTCCGAAAGGTTGTTGCCTGCAAAGAGAAGCTGTGGACGACAGCCTTTCCTGTATGAAGAGAAGTTGTCCGAAAGAATATCGTATGCGGCCTTTGCTCCAAGATATGAACCGCCTATACCTATAACAACAACATAATCCAGGGATTTGAAATCGTCTGCCACCGCCTTGTAGGAATCAATCACGTCTGAAGTGATTTCATCCGGAAGATTCACCCAGCCGATGAAATCGGACCCGGCACCCGTCCCATTTTTCAAAATGTCAAGACATCCCAGTCCTTCACGAACGCAAGCTGAATATGCCTCAGGGCAGAAAAATGATTCAGCGTTCTTCAGATTTACATTTATCATAATTACTGATTATCCTGTTTGTCAAATTTTTCGAATCTGCTGTTCTTGCTTATATATTCAGGAACTATCTCCTTCATGAGTTTTACAAGTTCATCAATCTCCACATTCATGCTCAATTTTTCAAGCCTTGCAAGCGCCTCCTTTGCAACACTGTATTCATAATCGCGGACCTTTGCAATGAGAATTCTTTCATTAGGCGTTTGAAGAGTGTTCTCATTGTTGGAAAGCTTCTCTTCATAAAGCTTCTCACCGGGCCTGAGTCCCGTGTACTTTATCTTGATATCCTTGTCAGGCACCAGTCCGGCCAGTTCTATCATTCTCCTTGCAAGCGTGTCAATCTTCACGCTCTTGCCCATGTCAAATACAAATATCTGGTTTCCGCTGGTCATTGTTGCGGCCTCCATTACAAGACGGCACGCTTCAGGTATTGTCATGAAGAAACGGGTGATTTCAGGATGCGTGACTGTGATAGGCCCTCCTTTTTCAAGCTGCTCGCTGAAACGTGGTATTACAGAACCGTTGGAACCGAGCACATTGCCGAACCTTGTTGTAACAAACTTTGTATTACCGCTCTGACCTGAAAGACCGAAACTCTGGATGTAGATTTCAGCAAGCCTCTTTGAACAGCCCATGATATTTGTAGGATTCACAGCCTTGTCCGTTGAAACCATAACCATTTTCTCAACACCATATTCAACAGCCTTGTCCGCCACATTCCTGGAACCTATCACATTCACAAGAACAGCCTCGCAAGGATTATCCTCCATCAGAGGAACATGCTTGTAAGCGGCTGCATGGAACAGTATCTGAGGATGGTATGTCCTGAATGCAAAATCAAGTCTTTCCAGATACCTTACATCACCTATTACAGGAACGAAATCAAGATCAGGGTACTTCTCCTCAAGCTCCAGCCTGATATTATGCATAGGAGTTTCAGCGTTGTCGAACAGAATGAGCCTTTTCACACCAAATCCGGCAAGCTGCCTTACCAGCTCGCTGCCAATGCTGCCGGCCGCTCCCGTAACCATTATTGTCTTGCCGGTAAATTCTCTCCTGACCTCTTCCAGATTGATATTTATCTCCTTTCTCAAAAGCAGGTCTTCAACTCTTATCTCCCTGATCTGTTTCGAATCTATATCATGAGCGTTGTCTATTCTGTCTATTGAAGGAGCAATAAGAGTCTTTATGCGCTGCTGTATTGAATAGGATAGTATTTCATCCTGTTCCGCCCTGGCATCCTCCTCGGTTGAAAACAGGATTCCTCCCACTCCAAGATGTGATACAAGCTTGTTGAAATCTCCCTGTTCGTGTACATAATATACCGGAAGATTACCCTGAACATACAGACTCCTTTCCCTTTTTGTTCTGCTTATGAATCCTATTATTTTGAAGTTCTGGCTGTTCTGAAGCCTTGCTATGAGCGCTATGCTCTTGTCTGAAACATTGTAAACAAGAATCTTGTTTATATTCTTGTTATCGTTCATCTTCTTTTTGAACACTTCATAAACCACAATCATTAAAAGTCTTACGGCAATGAAGAAAAAGACTGTCAGAAAGAAATCCAGGATAAGGAAAATCTTCGGGATTATGTCTAAATGAGATTGATATATGTACAGGGCAACAGTTATTGCAAGAACTTTCAGGAAGGCAACGGCAACGAACAGATATGTGTCCTTGAAATTGGTATGCCTTATTATGACCTTGTAACTGCCTGTAAGAAAAAACAGAAGAATTGAGGATAGTACAGCTGTTGTAATCCATAACATTATGAAATAACGGCTGTAATATGCAGGATTGCTGCACAGATTGGCCAGACCTATTGAAAAGACTGTGGCCGTTGCGGACAAGACAAAATCAAGTATGAAAATGACTCTGGAACTCAGATATTCCGATATATAACTGTCAAACTTGCTGTATATTGCTTTTTTTATTGAGCTCATGGCTATCCCTTTCAATTTGCACTGTCTTAAATATGAATATACAAATTTAATAAATATTGCCTATGAAAAAACATATGGGGCTGACTAAAAAGTCAGCCCCTGAATTCATTTATTCAGACTCTATATTAATAGAACTTGTATCTTGTATCAACAATCCTGGCCTGCTCTGAAAGAATGAAAGGAATCATTCTTGCCATATAGGAGAATTCCTGTGCCTTTCTGAGCTTGAGGTCATTTTCTGTTATGAAAGAACCTTTCTCCGTATCATTAACAACAAAATACATTACACCAATCTCGCCTTCTACAGGACCGGCAACGGCACCTTTCTGAGCCTTTGCAAGAGCACCGAGAAGTTTTGCATCAATCTGCTGCGGCTGTGTTGAACTGAATGCAACGCCTGTTCTGCTTACAACGCTTGTACCCAGAGCCTGGGCAAGTTCATCAAGGTTCTGTGCTCCATTAACCTTTGGCTTGCTGTCTTCAGCCATCTTTGCAATCTGCTTTTCAGCTGCAAGTGTCTGCTTGATCTGCGGAGCTACCTTTGCAAGAGGAACCTGACCTTCTTCCTGGGAACCTGTGACTGCAAGAACAAAATAATACTTGTTGTCAAGAGTAAGGATAGGTGAAACGGTGCCAGGCTTGTTGTCGTTAACCCAACGGACGATTTCACGCGCTCTTTCATAATTTGCAAATGTTCTTGAAGCAGGAAGAACGTTCACTGCAGGATATACTGTAAGGTTGTTCTCCTTTACATATTTGTTGAATGCTTCATATTCACCATTGCTGGCTGTTGCAAGGTCATTAGCCTTTGAATAGTATTCAGCGTATGTCTGCTTGCCTGCCACAGCCTCTTTCTTAAGAACTGCAGCCTGATATTTCTTATGCGCTTCAGTTGCCTTGGTAACCTTTACAAGGTGAGTACCATACTGGGTGGTCATCTGTGCCACCTTACCAACAGGAAGGTTAATCACTTCCTCAAAACCAGGAAGCATCAGCTGCTGTGTCATCCAACCAAGATCGCCGGCTTCCCCAACATTAGGGTTCCTGTCTGCAGACCAGGCTGCGGCAACTGCCACAAAGTCATCGTTGCTCTTCTGTGCCACTGCCATGAGGGAATCAGCCTTCTGTACGGCATCACCCTGAAGAAGAACGTGCTTTACAAATACCGAATCAGGCATGTTCCTGATGTCCATAACCTTCACGGCATAGAAATCACTTCCTTCCTGGAATGGCTCCATATATGCTCCAACCTGAGGATTTGACTCAAAGAAATCAGCTATGCTTGCGCTCAGTGATGTGAACTGCTGAGCGGTGAAATATGCAGGATTGAAAGGAATATCGGAATTCCTTGCAAGGAAATTCTTCATGTTGTCTGCAGCCTCGAACTCAGGATAAACCTTTGTCATCTCGGAATTTGCATACTCTATATCGCTTGCTGAAGGAAGCACTTCCCATACAACATATTCAACATCCTTGCTTGCAGGCTGTTTCATCATACTCTTCCTTGCGTTGTAGTAATCCTTGATCTCACTGTCAGATACAACTATTGAAGAATCCACGGCTGTCATAGGAATCACTGTGAAATCAACATTGTATGTGGTGTTGCTTTCCTCAAGCATCCTTTCAAGCTCGAGAGGGGTGATTATCTGGCTCTGCTGAAGCAATGAATAATATTTTGAGAGCAGACCTGTCTCCACGATTGTCTTCTCAATATGCGAGCAGTATATTCCAAGTTTTCCACTCTGGTCAGATGAAGCAGCCTGCATCATCTGGCTGAGTTTTGTCTTGTCATAGTTTCCGTTCTCATCAACAAAGAAAGGATTCTGGGCAAGAACAGGTGAAATGTGAGAACCCTGGGTGAGTTCTGTAATCTCTGCGGAACCTAACTTCAAACCCGCCTTCTCAACTGCCGGCATGATAACGAGGGTGTTGATTTCATCCTCCCAGGCCATATTGTTTACTATTTCGCTCTGGTTTTCAGCGTCTGCATTGCCGTTGGTCATCTGATAAATCTCGTTGAAGAAATCGGTTTTCTTCTGGAACTCCCTGTAAGAAACTGATTTACCATTCATCTGGCCCACATCGTATTTTGATGAGAACATCTGCAATGTAGATTCCAATGTGCTTGGATCAATGATAAAGGACAACAGTGCCACTGCTATGAGCACTGTAATAAATACACCTAACTTTACGCGTATTTTTTCAAGAACTGCCATTTTTATATGTTTTTAATTATTTATTATCTTCTGGTTTGATTGAATATGAAAATAACTTTCAGAAAGTTATTTTCATGGTTGCAAAATTAGTCTGCGAAGTTAATAAAAAATAACAATTTTCCACCATTAATTTATTTTCAATGGATTATGCTTCTTCACAAGCTGTTTCGGACCCACAATATTCACCGTATCAGGCACCTGTTCCCCTCCGTTAACACGCCCGTATGCGTCAAATGGCTTGAGCAGCCGCGCATTTCTGGCCATTTCATCGCTGCGCAGACCATATCCCTGCATGAAACCGGCGGGCGAATGCAGCTTTACATAGCAATCGGTATAGATGGTGTGTTCCTGCTGATTCCAGTATAAAGTATCTGTCTCAAGCAATTGCTCGTTTATGAAATTGTGTATGACAACATTGCCGAAAGCCTCCCATTTCTCTTCATCAAAGTGCCTGGTGTGCTTTGCGTTGTCTGAATATATCTCACTCTCCAGCATTCCCTCCTCATTGTAACCATACAGATGGACTCCCTGTGGAAATAATTGGTATTCCACCTTGGTGCTGTCGTTCTGATAACTCTCCATCCTTGGAGTTGAGACCCTCACCTCCATGTTGCCGTTTTTTGACTGGACGAAATACATATCTTCAATCACCTGACGCGGCACGGAATTCACATCGCTGTTCTCTCCGCTCTTCTCCCTTCTCACACACGATGGCAATAGGGCGGCAAGCAATGCTCCCAATATGAAATATGATAAAAATGACTTCAAAAGCTCTGTTGTTTATAATCGGTTATAACCACAAAGGGTTGGCCGGACAAGTATCCAGCCAGCCCCGGGTGTTTAAGTAATAACCGTTGTTATTTGTTTGTTCTTACTGTTGTGCTTGCACTCATACCACCGCAGCTGATTGAATAAGGGCTGCCGTTCTGAAGGTCATACATGAATGCATCCTCAACCTTAGGGAAGTAAACGCGGCACTGTGACATGAGTTTGTCAGCCTCATCGGCTATGGTCTCATCAGCTGCCTTTGCTTTCAGGAAGTAATCTGTGGCTACCCAGAACTTGGCTCTTGTATCCATTTCGTCGCCGGTGCATTTCACCTGCATCCAGATTGTACCCATCAGCATGTAGCACTTGCCAGCATAGCTCTGATCCGATTCAGCCGCCTGTCTTGCGCATGCAATGGCCTTTCCATTGTTCTTTGCCTTGAAGTAAAGCATTGCCATTTCATAAAGAAGGGCGCCCTTCTCGGCTTCAATGACATCAGGACTTTCAACCGCCATCTCAAGGTATGTGAGAGCTTTCTCATCATTGTCCTTGCTTCTGTACAATTTGTAAAGAAGCTTTGCAGATGCGTATGAAGGCTCAAGCTGGTGCATTGTGGTAACTGTTTTCAAGAAAAGATCGGTGTCAATGCACTCGGCGCTTGAAAGCATCTTTGCTACTGATTTCGCAAGGTCAAGATCGTTAGGATTTTCATTAACCCTAGGTCCGAAAACCTTTACAAGGTTGTCGCAGTTGGCTACACCGCTTACAATGAACATGTTCTCGAAAGATTTCTGGGTTGAAATATTGAGCTCGCTTCCGTTGGATGCAACAAGCTCCTCAATGTATGGACTGAACTTCGTGTAGGTTGAAATAACCTGATCATCGGTGAACTTGCCCGCCTTGTGCAGCTCAACGGCCTTGTCAAGCGCTGCAAGATAGAAATCAGGATTCATCTTCACGCCTGCTATCTTGTGGAACTGGTCAATCTTGTCTATGATTACAGGATCGTTAGGGAAATAGGTCATATAATCCCTCAACTGAGCTTCCTTGGCCTTGAGAGCACTCTTTGGGAAGTTGTTTGCACGAACGTCATAAATAAGAATAAGAGTATCTATAAGTCTTGCCCTTCTTGCAGGATCCTGTTCAATCTGGATAAGAGATTTCATGATCTTTGCACCATTGATGAAAAGGTTCTGGCTCACTTTTGGAGGACAGTATTTGAAAGCATTCTGGAAATGGTAGTTTGCCTCGGACATATTGCCCTGATCCATGAAGTTTTTGTAGAAATTGAGCGCATTCACGCACTCCGCACTATCCTTGCCATAGCGTCCCTGTGCAAATGAGAGTGTGCTTGCAACCATCATCAGTGCTGCTACCAATAAAAATCTGTTCAATTTTTTCATGATTTTGTAAGATGTAGTTATTATTTATATTGTTTTATTTTTATTCTACTGATACAACTGTTTTATGAACCATAGATCATGCAAGCTTATGTTCAGCGTGAAATTCACGTAGTTCTCCTTGACCAGTCCCTTGCCCGTTGTTCCTCTCTGCCCAAAGTCAACAGCCAGATTGAATGCGTTGTACAACCTGTTCACAGGGAAGGAGAAACCAAGTGTCACGCCTTTGGAATCTATGCTCTGCCCGTTCATTTTCAAATATGAACGGTCATAGTAAACTCCGCATCTGTATGTAATCCTCTTGAAATAGTATCTGATATCGTATCTGTTAGGAACGAACTCGAAACCTGCGCGTACCGATGTGGCATTCTGAAGAGAAACGTCCAGACCTTTTGTTGACAATGAGGAATTGCCGCTCCATTTGCTGTACTTGACATCCAGACCTGCCATCCATTTGTCGAATTTTCTGTAGGAAACTCCGAGCCCCAGTTCGAAAGGCACATCCACAACCAGTCTCTCCTTATGGTAATAGGCAGTGTCAAGATCTCCAAGATGTGTGGCTGAAATGAAATAGCTTTCATCATCACCTCGCATTTTTGAAGACAACCTCCAGGTTGCACCAACTGTAAGCATTGCGTCCTTTTTCTCTCCCATCAGTCTGCTATACTGAACTCCAAGTTTCAGGCTGTAGCCATATGGCTCGTACGTCCAGTAACTTGTTGTGCTGTTCATTGACTCCTTAGTGTTGAAAGTTATATCACTGTGTCTGTCAAGAGAACCAAAATACACACCGGCCTGTGCACCGAATGACAAGTACTTGCCCCAGTCAAAAGCTCCAGCTATGAATCCCTGGTACAAGGAACCGCTTCCATACTGGTTGTACTGCACATCACCGTACTTGGCCAGTATTTTTGAATCATTCTCATAATTTTCAACATCATAGCCCATGTCGGAGAATGGAACAATACCGAACGCAAGCGCGGACTTGTGGTAAAGAGGTGTTGAGAATATTATGCTCTGAATTGTTCCTGTGTTATAAGCGGACTTTGTGGTTGTATTCTTTGAAACAATGTTCTTCTGCGCCAAGCCAACATCGAACATGAATGACAGTGTATCCCTTGCCGTGAGTGAAGCAGGATTCATTATGTTTATGAATCTGTTGTCCCTTATTCCAACACCTATCCCGCCCATGGCCTTGCTTGTGGCATGGGTGGCATCTGAAAGTTCTCCCAAACCGAACATTGAATAAGGTGTGCAGGTGTTAACTCCGTCAACATTCTGCCCGTGAAGAGAAAATGTGGCAAAAAGAAACGCCATCAGAGACACTATTTTCAAACTAATTTTTTTCTGCATAATAATCAGCAATTTGAGCCAGTCCCATAAGTACCAGATTCGGGCAGGCAAATATGGCGTTTTTCATCTTCTTTGCAAAATAAAAAGCGTCTCCGCCGGTAAAAATGAATGTCTTGTCCGGGTACCTGCTTATATATCCCTCGACCTCAAACATAATGCCAAAAACAATTCCGGCACTCATTGAACCGTAAATTTCCACGCCTTTATCCGGTAATTCATCAACAGGAGCAGACAAATACGGCAATCTTCTTGTATAATCCTTAAGGGCTTTGAAACGGCTTCTCATTCCCAAGGATATGTTTCCACCGGTAAACGATCCTTCCTTGTTTATGAAATCTATTGTTATGGCTGTACCAAAATCAAATTTTATACAATCCTGACCCTTGAACAGGCAGGCAACAGCCAGCGCACCGGCTATTCTGTCCGCCCCCATTCCAGCAGGATTGAACTTGTAGTCAAGATTGTGCGGAAGTTCTGTTTCAACATCCAGAAGTATGAACTTGCGACACATTCCTTCAAGCTGCGCATTCAATTCCTCATCATTCAGTCTGACATTGGAGAATACTATAACATCTATTTCATCACCCATGGCTATTCTCTGCTTAGCCTTTGAAACAATGAAATTCTGAATATTCTGTCCCGGTTTGCTTCTGTGGCATTCCCCAATCACCCCGTCTTCCTCAAAAGCCACTTTGCAGCTTGTATTTCCAAGGTCTATCAAATAATTCATTCCTTTGGTAAATCTTACATTACATTCCTAAATTTACAAAGATACTGCTTTTTTCATTTGACTTACAACATCAAACGCTTTTTCTACGTTATTTACCTTGCTAATCTTCAAATAAAACTTGTCTTTTTCAAGTTTTGCCTGAAATCTGCTTGGATTATTGTTGATATGATTCATAAGTGAACCAAGCAGCTTGCTCTGGTAGAACGGACTGTTCCGGTTCTTTGTAAAATATATGAGCATTATTCCGCTCTTTATCACAATCTTTTCAAAACCCAGGCTTATGGCCAGTTTCCTGAGTTTCACTATGAAGGTCAATTGATACAACTGTGAAGGAACTGGTCCGAACCTGTCCTCCATCTCCTTTATGAATGAATCAACCTGCCCTTTCTCTGTCATTGCATCAAGTTCCTTGTACAACCTTATCTTCTCAGGCACACTGTTCACATAACTGTCGGGTATGAGAAGTTCAAGATCGGTGTCTATTGTGCAGTCTGATACATATTCAACTTCAGTCTCTTCCTTGCTTTCCTCAATTCCGGCTTCCTGCCGCATTTCAACAAGCGCCTCGTTAAGTATCTTCTGATACGTCTCGAATCCCATGTCCGCAATGAATCCGCTCTGCTCTCCTCCAAGAAGATTTCCGGCTCCCCTTATATCAAGGTCCTGCATTGCAATATTAAATCCGCTGCCAAGATCGGAGAACGACTCAATAGCCCTTATCCTCCTTCTGGCATCATCACTGATTGCGGCCATTGAAGGAACAATGAGATAACAGTACGCCTTGATATTGGAACGCCCCACCCTGCCCCTGAGCTGATGCAGATCGCTCAGTCCGAAATTCTGGGCACCGTTTATAATCATTGTATTGGCGTTAGGAACATCTATTCCGTTCTCTATGATGGTTGTTGCAAGAAGAATATCATAATCCCCGGCTATGAAGTCCAGCATTTTCTGCTCAAGTAGCTTAGGCTCCATCTGACCATGACCCACACATATCCTCGCCTGAGGGCAGAGCCTGCTTATTATGCCTGCAACGGACATTATATCCTCAACCTTGTTATGAATGAAATATACCTGTCCTCCTCTTTCTATTTCACTTACGATGGCTTCACGGATTATATCCTCGTCAAAATTTATCACCTCGGTATGAACCGGCTGGCGGTTTGGTGGAGGAGTGTTTATTATAGAAAGGTCACGCGCTCCAAGCAAGGAGAACTGAAGTGTCCTTGGAATAGGCGTTGCTGTAAGAGTAAGCGTATCCACATTGAGTTTCAATGATTTGAGCCTCTCTTTGGCCGCAACTCCGAATTTCTGCTCCTCATCTATTATTAAAAGTCCAAGATCCTTGAACACCACTTCCTTGTTGAGCAGTCTGTGGGTGCCTATTATTATGTCGGTTTTGCCGCTCTTGATATTTTCAAGGGTCTGCTTTATTTCCTTTGCCGTTCTCAAACGGCTGAGATATTCGATTGAGCAAGGAAAATCCTTGAGTCTTGAAGAAAAGGTCTGGAAATGCTGCAGGGCAAGTATTGTTGTAGGAACAAGCACGGCAACCTGCTTGCTGTCGGCCACCGCCTTGAACGCAGCCCTTATTGCAAGTTCCGTTTTTCCGAAACCTACATCTCCGCACACAAGTCTGTCCATAGGATACTCCTTCTCCATATCGCTCTTTATGGCGGAATTCGCTTTTACCTGGTCAGGTGTATCCTCGTACATGAATCCTGCTTCAAGAGCAGTCTGGAGGAAACTGTCAGGCGAGAATGAAAAGCCTTTTGCAGCCTTTCTCTGTGCATAAAGTTTTATAAGGTCCTTGGCTATGTCCTTGACCTTGCTCTTGGCGTTGTTCTTGAGTTTTTCCCAGGCTCCGCTGCCAAGCTTGAAGATCTTTGGCGGAGTACCGTCCTTTGACTTGTATCTGCTGATACGATGTATTCCGTGTATTGAAACAAGCACTACATCGTTATCCTTGTAAACTATCTTTATGGCTTCCTGTATCTGACCGTTGACATTGGTTTTCACAAGGCCGCCGAACACTCCCACTCCGTGATCTATATGAACTATGTAATCACCTATCGTAAGTGAATTAAGTTCATTGATGGTCATTCTCTGGCTGGGTGCTACTTCCCTTAAAAGTCTTATTCTATGATATTTCTGGAATATCTGGTGGTCTGTGTATATGCACAGGCGGGTGTCCTTGTCAATGAAGCCTCCTGAAATGGAGAAATCAAGTTCCTCGAATCTGCTGGAATATGATGGGACTGTGTAATCCTCGCTGTGTATATTTGAAAAAATGTTCCTTAACCTCTCGAACTGCTTTGTGTTGCCTGAACTTATGAATACCTTGAAATCCTGTTCCATCAGGGAGTTTATATCCTGGTCAAGAAGCTGGAAATTCTTGTTGAAGGCCGGCTGGGGAAGGGTGTTGAATTCAATTATGCGGTCAAATGAAGGTGCCGAAGCTGAATCGCAGGAATTGAAGAATATACTATCGCAAGTGGAAAAATAAGAATGAAAGGAAGAGGAGATGCAGCTTTCCGGCTGGTCTGTCCACAAAACAGCATCAGGGGGAAGCATTTCAAAAATTGAAATGAAAGAGCTCTGTGACTGCGCGGAATCCTCTGTTATGTCTGGAAGTATATCCACGCTGGAAACTTCCTTCACAGAACGCTGGGTGTCATAATTGAAGACATGTATGCTTTCAACGCTGTTGCCAAAGAAATCAACTCTGTATGGAAAATCGTTTCCGTAGGAGAATATGTCAACAAGGCCGCCCCTCAAGGCAAATTCACCAGGCTGGGTTACAAAATCAACTTTTGTGAAACCGCTGTTGAGAAATACCTCCTTAATAAAATCGTGGGTGAGCGAATCTCCCACACTTATTTTCAAAAGACTTTTCCTGACTTCCTTGCAGTCCTTTATCTTTTCCTCAAGAGCAGCAGGCCAGCTTACTATTACAGTATTAGCCTTGCGGCCTTCCTCCATCAGAGCTGCAACCGCCGCTCCGCGCTGTACCTTTGAACTGGCTCCCCTTATGTTTTCAATCTTTGAGAACTGACTTCTTACAGCCGGAAAATAGAATATCTCATCCTTGTTTGAAAGCGAGTAAAGGTCATTGCATATTCTTGACGCTTCATCCTTGTCGGGCATGATTACAAGATGGGTCCTGCCACCGTCCTGTTCAAGCAAAGAAGCCAATGCAAATGATTTTGCACTGGCATGAAGTCCTTTAAGATGTATGGAGTGTTTTTTTTCACCCCCCTTGCACAGATTATCCCGCAACAGGGATATTGCGGGATTCTGCGAGAATATTTCAATAAGATTATTTTTCAAGCAACTTTGTATAATTTTCAATTATCATTTTTCCAATCCTGTCATAGAAGGCATTGAAAGCTTCCTTGTCATACTCCTTGTCCCTGTTCTTTTCAACAAGAACGCTGCCTTCTCTGAAAATTATTGAATTGAGTTCGGAAAGCTGCTGCATGTAACCTGTTCCGTACGGATTGTAAACCTTGTTGAAATTGAAATAATCCTTGCCGTTACCCCTGCTTATGCAGAAAATATCCTTCTTGAAAAGAAGTGAATAGTCACACATAACGGAATTCTTTTCTGAAATTTCATAATTTCTGAATTTGAGCAGATTGTCATATTCCTTGACATCCTTGTTCTCCCTTGCAACCATATAAACAGGCTGGTTTTCACCTGCCTTTACAAATACAGGAACCGGAGTTGCAGTTGCAGGATAACCGAGCATTGTCCACATTACTGTATTGAGCGGATTCTCACCAGCTTTCACACCTTTAACTATTATCATTGCCGATGTGCTTCTTCTTGGAATGAAATCCTGATCCACAAAGAAACCTGTTCCTCTCTGAAGCAGACCTTCACCAGCCTTTGAATTCTCCTTTACAAGGTCAAGGCCGAGAATTTCGTTATTGTATGAGCAGTCAAGCTTTGTGAAAATGAATTCAGGAGTTATCTTCTCGGCACGTGCAATAGCAGTCTTGATGATATTGTCAGAATTGGTGTATCTTTCATAACCGCTTCCTTCGTTCAATCTGCCGGTATATGAATGATTGGTATATGTAAGATAACCCATAGGGGCAACCTTTGGATTATTCACATCAATCTTCACCCATTTGTGATTGTTCACCTCATAATAAGCTGCACCACCTTCAGCGTCAATGACACCAAAATTGGATTCAACACCTATTGGTCTTGGAAGTTTGTCAAGCATCTTCTCAAAATCCTTCAAGGTTCTGCATGTTGAAAGAGCTTTCCACATTACTTCACCCTCATGATCCATCTTGCTGTCATCTACATCATCATCCTTGAGATTGTAGGATGCGGTATTCATTATTGAAAAACCAACCTCATTGGTACCGCTCCATGCCTCCTTGAAATCATAAGCCTCAGGAGAATTCACCAGAGCAAGGAAACTATATTTCTCACCCTTGTAATACTGTATTCTGTTGTTCAGTTCACCTGTATCCCTGTGTTTCCAGAGAAGAGGTCTTCCGTCGGGAGTTACCTTACCTGTAAAGATTGCCGATGTACAGGCAAAAATATCTGATGAAACCATTAGAACGGCTGCAACCAGCACCACTTTAAAAAAACTGCTTTTCATATTATTATATTTTACTGCGATAGTTTTACAAAATTAATTCTTTTACTCAAACAAAGTATCCTTGTACAGACTGTTTCTTGTTCTTCCAAGATGAGCATACGCCTGATCTGTGGCTTCCCTTCCTCTTGGAGTTCTCTGTATGAATCCTTCCTTTATAAGATATGGTTCATAAACCTCCTCGATTGTACCTGCATCCTCCCCTACTGCCGTTGCTATTGTATTTATTCCAACAGGACCGCCGTTGAACTTGTCTATGATGGTTGTCAATATCTTGTTATCCATCATGTCAAGTCCTTTCTTGTCAATGTTCAAGGCATCAAGGGCATACCTGGTAATTTCAAGATTTATTATACCGTTTCCTTCAACCTGGGCGAAATCCCTTACTCTTCTTAACAATACATTTGCAATTCTTGGAGTACCTCTGCTTCTTACAGCAATTTCAAGGGCGGCGTCAAGTTCAGCCTTTATGTTGAGTATGGAAGCGCTCCTCATTATTATCTTCTGAAGAACTTCCGCATTATAATACTCCAGCTGGCACTTTATTCCGAACCTTGCTCTCAAAGGAGATGTAAGCAGACCGCTTCTTGTTGTTGCACCAACCAAGGTGAAAGGATTGAGAGCAATCTGAACACTTCTTGCTCCAGGACCCTTGTCTATCATTATGTCTATCCTGAAATCCTCCATTGCGGAATAAAGATATTCCTCAACTATGGGCTGAAGCCTGTGAATCTCATCTATGAAAAGCACGTCTCCTGTCTCAAGACTTGTAAGTATGCCGGCAAGGTCACCAGGCTTGTCAAGCACAGGTCCGCTTGTAACCTTCAGATTTACTCCAAGTTCATTGGCTATGATATTTGCAAGAGTTGTCTTGCCCAGTCCCGGAGGTCCGTGCAGAAGCACATGATCCAGAGACTCACCCCTGAGTTTTGCCGCCTTTACAAATATCTTGAGATTCTGAAGGATTTTGTCCTGTCCTGAGAATTCATTGAATTCATGAGGACGGATGAAACCTTCTATATCCTTTTCAGAAGTCTCGGATACTTTTCTGGGATCAAAAACATCCATAACAATAAATATAAAATTCTTTAAAAATTCTTTTAGTGTTTATAATTGCCTGTTGATATGTTGATAAATTTATTTGCAGAATTCAATACTGATGAAAGATACTGGAAACAAGCGTATATATTTTTTAACATTTAAAATTTACATCATCAATGAATGTTAGTTCCAATGTTGATAAAATTTTATTTTTTGTTAAGAAATAATTTGCACTTGCATCAAATAATTATATGCATTTACGTGAATGAATTTGCAAAATTTATTTTTCAGTATTTATAAACACTCATTGTTGATAAGTATTGAACTTTTCAACAGTTTTTCAATAGTTGTCACTTCTCTATCTTCAAATCCTGTACACTAACGTTCAAACCATCGTTGGTATCTGTGAAAACAATACGTACAGCACTGATTTTCAATCTATTCTCCCTATTGTCAATAACAGATACATTATCAACGAAATCATTGGCTTTCACCCAGGAGATTCCATCACAGCTGTATTCAACATATCCATCGGTTATGCCATACATGTCAATGTTTGGAATACCGCTTTCAACAACTATCCTGCTGCAATCCACAGGTTCCGCAAATCTGTAAGTTATGTAATCACCTTTTCTGGCCATCCTTTCAGTTCTCCAGTATGTGATGAAATCATAATCCGTGATATTGGACATAGGAAAACCTTTCACTTCTGCCTTGAAGGATGTTTCAATGCTTGTTTCAGGATTGAGATATTCAGCAGGTGCAATTCCTTGTGGGAGCATAGTAATGCTCTTCAGATCATCCTTGTAAAAAGCGGCGAACCTGTACATATCAGGTGTATTCGTTTCAATAGGTACGTCCATGACAGGTGAAGATGAATTAGGAATACTTCCACCATCGCAAGTATACCTTATTATATAGTCAGATTTACCAATGAGTTTTCCATTTTCATATACAACCAATGGAGGTTCAACCCTGAAGGCTATACCCATATTGTAAAGTCTTTCAAAATGCTTTTTCTGCATTCTTCCGTAGAAGTCTTCATAATTCTTGCTGTTCTCATTTGTCCAGGCAGATTCAGCCAGAGCGCAGGCCCTTGGGAATAACTGGTATTCAGCAAATCTTGCAGGCTTGTTGAGCAGCTCGCACCACAGACCGCACTGCAAACCTTTTATATAAGACTTCTCCTTTTCACTTGCAGGCTTTCCATATTCCACCTGCGATAGTGAATCAACCATCTTTTCAGGATTAATAGCGTATGCTTTCTCAAGAGAAACAATTGAAGCCCAGGTATGACCTCTTTCAAACTCGGAATACTTCATATCGAAATAGCTGTATTGAGCTATCTGGAATATTGTAGGATATCCTGTCTTGAGGAAATCAATACACTGGGTGTTTTCCTTCCATGCCCAGATAATGGTCTGATCTGAGAAAGTGCGTTTTATTTCATCCTCGCTCCTGCCCTTGTTGTTCTTCAGATCCATATCTGCAATCTCACTCCATCCGCACATTATTTTTCCGTGAGAGGAAACTATCTCATCCATTTTCCTCACGAAATATCTCTGCAGCTCCCTTTCTTCATCCCAGCCGTTTTCCTTCATGAAAGCCTGGCAATGAGGACATTCCTCCCAGTTCTTGAACTGAACTTCATCACCGCCAATATGAATGTATTTACCAGGGAAAAGTTCCGCAAGTTCTCCGATTATATCATCTATCAGGGTGTAAACCTTGTCATTGCTTACACAGAGAATATTCTTTGTTTCACCGTTCACGCTCACGAACTCTGAAGGATTGGTGCATCCTGCCCAAGGATATACGCTTACTATAGCCTTGCTATGGCCCGGCATATCAATTTCAGGAATGATTTCAATACCTCTTTCCTGTGCGTATTCAACGAATTTTCTGACATCATCCTGTGTGTAGAATCCGCCGTATCTCTTCTTGCCTGAACCGTAAGCTTCAGGAAGAACTTCACCGGGACCTCTCCAGGCACCTTTTTCAGTGAGTTCAGGATGTGACTTTATTTCAATCCTCCAACCGTTGTCATCGGAAAGATGCCAGTGGAACTTGTTGAGTTTATGAGCACTCATCCAGTCAACAAGCTTGTAGCAGAAATCAATGTCAAAGAACTGCCTTGAAACATCGAGCATATATCCTCTCCATGCATATCTTGGATAATCCTTGATATCCGCTGCCTGAACTGTCCAGTTCTCCAGCTGTGTTGAATCAGCCTCATTCTTGCAGTAAACGTTTGCCGGAAGCATCTGGAGCAAGGTCTGAATACCATAATACAGACCGCTCTGTGAAGCAGCCGTTATGGTAATGTTCTTTCTGTTCACATTCAAAGCATAGGCTTCGTTTGGTTCACCTTCATTGTTGGAATATGCGTCAAGCTTGAAATCTTCATCAATGACAAGAAGAATACATTTTTCCTTGTTGCAGTATTCTTTCCATACATCCTCGTTTCCGGCAGGAATAATTGTACTGCTCAGATTGGAATCAATGCCAGGTGCGCATACAAGATATTCCTTTAGATATTCCGCACAAAATACATTGTTTGAAACAATGTTCAATCCCGGACATATTTCAAAATTTCCGCTCCTTGTTTCAATGCATGCAGGTTTAGGGACAATATTGAGATTGTTCTCCTTGCTGGTGCAGCTTGCAGCCATAAGTGCGGCAAGGCATATTGCTGTGATTATATTCTTCATATTATTTGTCAAATCTTATTTCTCCGCTGTACTGAATGGCATCTCTGCTGTGGCTTTCAATCCTGATATTTGCAGTACCATTGTCATATATTTCCATTGTACAGGTATTATTGTCCTTTATATTGTCATTTATGAAATTGAAGAGATATATCCAGCTCTCATCCTTCTCATTGTACTGGCTGGTAATTGTGATTTTCTGTGCCTCCACATCTATTCCCTGCCTCTGTTCACCCCAGACAGCGCTTGTTGATGAACCCATATATGGAACATGCATGTCAAGAACTCCGTTCTCAATCTTGATATAATATCCGTCATTGGTAGTGATGGCATTCATGCCGAAAGGATATATCCTATTTATCACTATTTTGTAATTGCAGGTCTTGAGAGCATTTTCCAATCTTGCCTTTTCCTCGGCCTTTTTCTTTTCCTTGAGCGCTTTCTTCTCGGCTCTTGTAAGTTTGACCTTCTGCTCCTGGGCGTATGATTCCGAAATTACAGGCGATGCTGCCAGAAACAGAGCCAGCATCAATACGATGAATTTTTTCATATAACTCCTATGTTACTTATTTTTTTCGTTTTGTTTCATTTTTGTCAAAGTTAATATAGTTTTTTAACAAGTTCAACTAAAAAAAACCAAAATGGTTGCATATTTGATAATTATTCCGTAAAATTGTAAAATCCTTTGTTGTATGCATATTAATATGCGGTAGGAGGCAATTGTTAAAATTAAGACTAAAATAAGTATTTTAAAATATAAACAAATGGCTGATAAACTAATATCACACATTCCGGATGGTCCTTTGTCAGAGAAATGGACAAAGCACAAAGCGCAGATAAAGGTGGTTTCACCTGCAAACAAGCGCAAAATGGAAATCATAGTAATCGGTACAGGTCTTGGTGGCGCTTCCGCAGCCGCTTCACTTGGAGAACTGGGTTACAATGTAAAAGTATTCTGTATAAGCGATTCACCAAGAAGAGCTCATTCAATTGCAGCTCAGGGTGGTATCAATGCCGCCAAAAACTACCAGAACGACAACGATTCAATCTATCGTCTGTTCTATGATACCATCAAGGGTGGTGACTACAGAAGCAGGGAAGGAAACGTTTACCGCCTGGCAGAGGTGAGCAACAATATCATTGACCAGTGCGTTGCACAGGGTGTTCCTTTTGCAAGGGATTACGGTGGATTGCTCGACAATCGTTCATTCGGAGGTGCTCAGGTCAGCCGTACCTTCTACGCACGCGGTCAAACCGGGCAGCAGCTTCTTCTTGGCGCATACGCAGCTCTTAACCGTCAGATTGCCAAAGGAAGCGTAAAATCATATCCAAGACATGAGATGCTTGATCTGGTGCTCATCAACGGTGAGGCTAAAGGTATCATTGCAAGAAACCTTGTAACAGGCGAGATAGAGCGTTTCGGCGCTCACGCAGTTGTCATTGCTTCAGGCGGTTACGGTAACGTATATTTCCTTTCAACCAATGCCATGAACTCAAACGGTTCAGCTGCATGGCAGTGCTACAAGAAAGGCGCTTTCTTCGGAAACCCTTGCTTTGCACAGATTCACCCTACCTGTATTCCTATCCACGGTGACCAGCAGTCAAAGCTCACACTTATGAGCGAGTCACTCAGAAACGACGGCAGAATATGGGTTCCTAAGAAGATTGAGGACGCAAAGAAACTTCAGGCAGGTGAAATAAAAGGTTCACAGATTCCTGATGAGGACCGTGACTACTACCTTGAAAGAAGATATCCTGCATTCGGAAACCTTGTTCCACGTGACGTTGCTTCACGTGCGGCAAAGGAGCGCTGTGATGCCGGATATGGCGTTAACAACACAGGAAAGGCAGTGTTCCTTGATTTCAAGGATGCCATCAAACGCCTTGGCAGTGATGTTGTTGATGCAAGATACGGCAACCTCTTCGATATGTACAAGGAAATCAACGACGTTGACCCTCACGATGAGCCAATGATGATTTATCCTGCAATCCACTATACAATGGGTGGTATCTGGGTTGACTACAACCTTATGACAACCATACCTGGTCTTTATGCAATAGGTGAGGCCAACTTCTCGGATCATGGTGGAAACCGCCTTGGCGCTTCCGCTTTGATGCAGGGTCTTGCAGACGGATACTTCATTCTTCCTTACACAATAGGTGATTACCTTGCAAGCAGATTCAAGGAGCCTAAGACAGACATCAACGCTCCTGAGTTCGTTGAGGCCGAGAACGCTGTAAAGGCAAAGATTGAGAAACTTATGAGCATCAAGGGCAAGAAGACCGTTGACGCAATACATAAGGAACTCGGTCATATCATGTGGGAATATGTTGGTATGGCAAGGAACGAGGCCGGTTTGAAGAAGGCTATAGAGCTCATCCAGGCTTTGAAGAAAGAGTTCTGGAGCAACGTTTACATTGCCGGTGATACAAACGTATTCAACCAGGAGGTGGAGAAAGCTCTCCGTGTTGCAGACTTCCTTGAAATAGGAGAACTTATGGCAAGGGACGCTCTGAGCAGGAACGAGTCCTGCGGCGGTCACTTCCGCGAGGAGATGCAGACAGAGGAAGGCGAAACCAAGCGTGACGATGTAAACTACATGTATGTATCGGCTTGGGAGTACAAGGGAGAGGGTGTTGAGCCTGAACTCCACAAGGAGCCTCTGAAATTCGAATTCGCACACGTTGCAACACGTAACTATAAAGACTAATTAAGGGAGAAGCCAATTATGAATTTTACTTTAAAAGTATGGCGTCAGAAAGACGCGCAAAGCAAAGGTCACTTTGAAACATATCAGGTGAACAACATCTCTGAGGGTACTTCTTTCCTTGAGATGATGGATATTTTGAACGAGCAGCTCATAAACGAGCAGATAGATCCGGTTGCTTTCAGCAAAGGATGCAAGGAGCAGCACAGCGGTCCTGTATCATTCGACCACGATTGCAGGGAGGGTATATGCGGAGCTTGTTCCCTTTACATAAACGGAAGGGCCCATGGTCCTGAGAGCGCAGTTACAACCTGTCAGCTCTACATGCGTAAGTTCAAGGACGGCCAGACAATTGTAATAGAGCCTTGGAGAAGCGCAGGCTTCCCTATCATAAAGGACCTTGTAGTTGACAGAGGAGCATACGACAAGATTCTCCAGGCCGGCGGTTTCATTTCCGTGAATACCGGTGGAGTTCCTGATGCAAACGCTATTCCAATCAGGAAAGAGAATGCAGACAAGAGTATGGATGCATCTTCATGCGTTGGTTGCGGAGCTTGTGCAGCAACCTGCAAGAACGGTTCAGCAATGCTGTTCGTTGCAGCAAGAGTCAGCACCCTTGCATTGCTTCCTCAGGGTAAGATTGAAGCAGCACGCAGGGCAAAGGCCATGGTTGCCAAGATGGACGAACTCGGATTCGGTGCCTGCACAAACACCCGCGCCTGTGAAATGGAATGTCCTAAGAAGATTTCCGTTTCAAACATTGCACGTTTGAACAGGGAGTTCCTTGCGGCAAAACTAAAAGACTAATTTTTTCCCATTTTTTACCCTAATAATAACCTAAAAACTCTTATTATGAGGAATTTCAAATTATTCATTGCGTGCCTTGTATCTGTAATGTTCTGCTGCGCGGCTTATGCTCAGAACATAACAGTAAAAGGTACTGTAGTTGACCAGTCAAGCAATGAGCCTGTTCCTTATGCCTCAGTTGTTGTTGAAGGCACAAAGACCATAGCTACCACTGATGAACTGGGCAACTTCCAGATTAACGCTCCAAAGAGCGCCAATCTTGTTGTAAGCTCTATCGGTTACACAACTGTTACAGTTCCTGTAAACGGTAAGGCTCAGGTTGACATTGTCATTGCTCCTGAAACGGAAGCTCTGGACGATGTAATAGTTGTTGCATACGGAACAGCAAAGAAGGAATCAGTGACAGGTGCTGTTGCAACAGTCAAGGCTGAAGCAATCGAGCAGCGTCCTATTTCAAGTGTAACCAATGTTCTCGAAGGTACAGTAACCGGTGTAATGGTTAACAGTACATACGGTGAGCCTGGCTCGGATGCAACCATCCGAATCAGAGGTGTGGGTTCCGTAAACGGTAGCAACACTCCTCTCTATATCATTGACGGTGTTCCTTTCGGTGGTAACATCTCAGACCTCAACCCTCAGGATATTGAGTCCCTCACAGTGTTGAAGGATGCTACATCTGCAGCTCTTTACGGTAACCGCGCATCAAACGGTGTTATCATGATCACCACAAAGAAAGGTAAGAGTGACAGGGTAACCGTAAACGCTACTGTAAATCACGGTATCTACTCAAGAGGTATTCCTGATTACGACAAACTTAACGCAAAAGACTGGATGCAGGTTCATTTCAACGGCCAGGTATACGGTCAGCTTTCAAGCGGTGCATCCAAGACAAGGGAAGAAGCCATTGCAAGTGTGAAGGATTCATTCTGGAGCAATGTTGGTGACTACAACATTTTCAACGTATCAAAGGACCAGCTCTTTGATGCAAACGGCAAGTTCAATTACAATGCACAGATCAATCCTCTTTATGATGACCTTGACTGGTATGACCGTATTGAAAGGCACGGACAGCGTATGGAGTACAATGTAAGTGCTCAGGGCGCTTCAGAGAAGAGCAACTATTACTTCTCTGTAGCTTACCTCAATGAGGAAGGTCAGATTGATTTCTCTGACTTCAACCGTTGGACAGCACGTGCAAACGTTAACGTGAACCCTACCAAATGGTTCAAGGCAGGTTTGGTTCTCGGTGCGTCAATGCAGGAGAAGAACGGTATCTCAACAGGTACTACAACAATTGTTAACCCTCTGTATTTCGGTCAGATAATATCTCCTATCTATCCTGTTTACATGCATGATCCCGAGACAGGAGCATATATTCTTGATGCAAATGGAGAAAAGATGTATGATAATGGCGGTGAAAGAGGCCGTTCACAGTTGAATGCCCGTCATGCTATCTGGGAGAATGAGCTTGATTTGAAGAGAACACAGAGATGGACAACCAACGCCACTGTTTCAACCGATATCAAACTTTACAAAGATTTGACATTCTCAATGAAGGGTGACATCAGCCTCAGAAGCAGCAACTACCGTACATACTCCAACTCAATGATTGGTGATGGTCACGGTGACCACGGACGTGCTTCAAGAGATCTTGAATACTACAAGAACTATACATTCCAGCAATTGCTCAACTGGCATCATGAGTGGGGCAAACACGGAGTTGAGGTCCTCCTCGGTCACGAGAATTATAATTACACATACGAAGATGAGTATATTTACAAGAAAGACGAGACATTCTTCGGTAAATATGAACTGGACAACTTCAACAACGTAACAAGCGGTGACGGTTACAAGAACTTCTACAAACTTGAGAGTTACTTCTCACGCGCAAAGTATGATTATAATGGCAAGTACTATGTTGAGGCTTCATTCAGACGTGACGGTTCATCAAGATTCCATCCTGACAACCGCTGGGGTAACTTCTGGTCAGCAGGTGCTACCTGGATAATCAGCAAGGAGAATTTCATGAAGGATATCAAGTGGATTGACAACCTCAAGCTCAGGGCTTCTTACGGACAGGTTGGTAACGATGCTTCAGCAGGTTACTATTCATACATGTCACTTTATGACAAGGATACATACGCTGGAGCAGCAGGTGTTTACAAGACACAGAACGAAGCTCCGGATTTGGTATGGGAGTCTGCAAACTCATTCAGCGTTGCACTCGAAGGCCGTCTGTTCAACAGATTGAACGTAAGCATAGAGTATTTCGACAAGACCACCAAGGACCTGCTCTTTGACGTTTACCAGCCGCTTTCAGCCGGCGGTACCTCTACAGGTTCAGCAGAGTCAACCCAGACAATGAACCTTGGTTCAGTTGCCAACAGAGGTTGGGAGTTAGGTTTTGACGTTGATGTTTACAAGTCAAAGAACATCAGATGGAATGTTGGCATGAATGCAACTTTCATAAAGAACAAGATTCTCACTTTGCCTGAACAGAACAGGGCAGAAGGTATCATCAACGGTACCAAGAAATATGTTGAGGGTGGCGGTATCTATGATTACTGGATGTACCAGTATGTTGGTATTGACCAGATGACAGGCCGTTGCCTGTATGAGCTCAATACAGATGAATATTATGTAGGTACAAACCCACTGGAGGATGAAAGGACAGAGGTTCCTGCAGAATATGCCGTTAATATCAATGGCAAGGATTATGTGATGAAGACCACATATGCAAAGAAGGACTGGTCAGGTTCAGCGCTTCCAAAGATATTCGGAAGTTTCTCAACCAACTTCTCATGGAAGGATCTTTCATTCTCAGCATTGGTTACCTACCAGTTCGGTTCAAAGGTTGTTGACTACACATACCAGACATACGTATCTGCTGCCGGTACACCTCATGCATACCATAAGGATATGCTCAAGGCTTGGACAGAAATTCCTGCAGGTATGACAGAGACATCTGCAGACCGTATCAGCGCAAATGGTTTCCCTATTGTTGACAACACATACAGCGGTGATATCAACGCTACTTCAACACGTTTCCAGTACAGCGGTGATGCAGTTGTAATCAAGAACCTCACCTTGAGTTACAAGCTTCCAAAGGCTTGGGTGAACAAGATCAATCTTAACAAGATTCAGCTCAATGCTTCTGTAGATAACCTTGCAACTTTCACAGCCAAGAAAGGTATGAACTCACAGCAGAGTCTGGGTGGTACAATCGATGTTGGATTCAATACAGCAAGGGTTATATCATTCGGTTTGAACATAACATTGTAATGAACCTTTAACACTAAGAACATTATGAAAAAAACTTATATATTATTCATATCACTCTTTGCTCTGTTGCTCTGCGGCTGTTCAAAGGATTATTTGAATACAGCTCCTACAAGCAGTATTTCAGGTTCTGCAGTATTCGAGTCAGCAGAAAACATGAAGATGGCCATCAACGGTCTGAACAGACTTCTTCGCAAACAGTGGTTCAGTTCACAGGGTTGGAACGGCCAGGGTACAACAATGCTGTACTACGGCGAGTATCCAGGTGACGAGCTCACAGTATATCTTACAGGTTGGACAAACACTATCTGCGGTAAATACCACGACAGTGCTACTTCAACATACGATTACCACCCTTGGCACGTTTATTATATGATAATAGGAAATGCCAACAGTATCATTGAAAACGTGGATAAGATCAACGATGATCCTAAAGATTTGAACTTCATCAAAGCTCAGGCTTTGACTTACAGGGCATATGCATACTATTATCTCAGCCAGCTCTATGGTCGCAGATGGGTTGACTCAGGTGCTCCTGAATCAAAGGCTGTTGTTCTTCGTCTCGACACCTCAACAGGTGACATGCCTCTTTGCACACTTTCACAGCTTTATGATCAGATTTATGCAGACCTTGATGAGGCAATCAGTTGCTACAAGGCTTCATACGATCGTACAAGCACTGATGTAATGGGTCTTGACGTTGCTTACGCAATCTATTCTCGTATTGCTCTGGCAAAGCAGGATTGGCAGAAAGCATATGATATGTCAATGGCAATAATCAATGGAAAATCATATTCTCTGATGAGTACAGACGAATACAGGAAAGGTTTCTGCCACGCAAACAATGAGTGGATATGGTATCTTGTTGGAAACGAGCAGGAGGACCTTTACTACTACTCATTTGCAGCATACGTTGGATGGAATGTTCAGGCTTCACAGTGCCGTACATATCCAAAGTGTATGAGCAAGCAGATTTACACTCAGATTCCTGCAACTGATATCAGAAAGAAGATGTTCCTGGATCCTGACAATCCTTACTATGGTGAGGCACCTGAATCTCCAAAGAAGATTTCCTATACAGCTGCTTCCGGCAAGATTTCAGCAACTGCTTCAGTTGACCTTGCATACCAGTATGCAAAGGATGTGGATTTCCTTAACTCACACGCCGGTTTCCCTCTTACCACTTTCACTCCGTACATTTACATGCAGTTCAAGTTCGCAAAAGATTCCAAGGTTGTTGGTACAGCTATTACAGACGTTCCTTTGATGCGACTTTCAGAAATGTACCTCAATGCTGCAGAGGCTGCTTGCATGCAGGGTAAGTATTCAGAAGCAAGATCACTCCTTACAACTATGACAAAGAATACAGGACGTGACGTAGCTTATGACAATTCAACTGTTGCAGACTCAGATCTTCTTGACCATATCAAACTCTACACCAAGATAGAGTTGTGGGGTGAAGGTTTCAACTGGTTCAATATCAAACGTTGGAATGATACAATCAATCGTATCAGCATCCAGGCTACAGGCGAGGATAAAGGTAAAGGCAGTTGGTTTGCAGCTGTTGCTCTTACAATCAAGCCAACTGATATGAACAATCAGACATGGGTAGTTCCTCAGAAAGAGAAGGATTACAACCACGCTATTTAATAATTCATATGGTTGGAGATTCCAATCTGTCCGAACATAAAAGAGAGGGACGCTCAATGCAGCGCCCCTCTTTTTTGCTTTGTTTCCGGCCAACTGCCGGATTAAGAACTTAATATTTTACAGTGATGGTGTAAGGAACACCGTTGAGAACATCGGTGCGGCCGGTGTAAACGAAACCGTTGCGTCCTGGAACAGATTCAACAGAGGTTGCGCAGAAAACTGAAATGTAAAGTTTTCCGGCCTTAGGGTTGTTTATCTTTATTTGTTTTGCAATGCCGTTTGCAACGTTCTTGTACTGTGAGTTGTCGTTCCAGGCAAAGTCTTCGGAATTTGCAAAAAGATAAAGGTCAAAATCACCCCAGCCTTTCAGGGAACCAAGATTAATCGTGAGTTCCTTGCATCCCTTGGGAACGTTCACAACAAAGTGGTGGAACTGGCGGTCACCTATGCGGTTGTTCTTTGTCATATACACCGTGTCGTTGGCAGCAAGGACTCTTTTCACGCTTGGTCTTCCATTGCCGTCCATGGCATAACGTATCATTGCGCTGAACAATTCCAGACGCTCTCCGCTTGTCATTCTTTCCGGATGAGAGCCAATGACCACTACCCTGCCGCTTTTATCAGATGCCTTGTAAGCCCATCCGCTTACTGTTTTATGAATGGATTCCTTGAGCTGTGAGAGAGTATCGCCTTCATATCTGAGAAGTATCTCGGTACCTTCAGGACAATTGTCCTCAACGTGCGCATAACATCCTCCGTTGTGACGGACGCTGTCAATCATCATGTCGCCGCCGAAATCGTAGTACTTGAGCAGTGGAGATTTCTTTTCCACGTACATGCCTGTTGCGCTCTTTTCAAGTCTGGTGCCTGTAGTGTAGCCGGGCCATATTCCAAGATAGTGCTCGTTGTCCTCGTATTTGCCGTTGCGCACGGTTCCCTTGCTGCAGATGAAAGCTCCTGCACAGGTCCCAACGTAGCTTCCGCCGGCCGCAACGAATGCCCTTACGTGGTCAAGGCCTTCCTTTCCCAAGGAAGTTCCATGAGCTGTGGCCTTGCCGCCGTTGAAATACACCACCCTGAATCTTGGTGAACCATCGGGGTATAATAAATAACCGTTCTCATCCTGGTCACAGGAGCGGAAAATGGCGTTTTGAGCAAGGGTGTCGCTCAGGGTGAAGTCTGAGTCGGGAGATGTGAGATTGTCCATTGTAAGGCCTAGAAAATGGGCTGCGGGGAGGTCGGGATAGGAATTGAGCTTTATTCCTCCGTCCATGAGCAGATCCTTGTAGTATCCGCTGTATCTTGTCTGTGCCTGGGAGCTCAATGAAACGAGCATTGCCAGTGCACAGATGCAGGTGATTGTTCTTTTGAACATGATTGTATTGGTTTTAAGTTCATTCAATATTGTATGTCCGCTTGATTCATGTGTTCCTTGATCATTAAGGACTCATTATTTGTAATCAACGGTGATTATGTATGGAACGCCGTTGAGCACATCGGTGCGGCCGCAGTATTCGGTTCCCCAGAATGTCTGCTTTGTATCAACAGTGGTGGCGCAGAAAACGGAAATGTACAGCTTGCCGGCCTTTGGTTTGTTCACGAACAGGGTTTTGTCAACGCCGAGCTTTATGTTCCTGTACTGTGCTGTATCCAGCCATGCGAAACCGCCGCTGTTGGCAAGAGCATAGAGGTCGAAATTCTTCATTCCCGGAATTGATTCAAGATGAACGGTGAGTGTCTCCACCCCTTCCGGAACATCAATGGTGTAGTGATGATATTGCTTGTCCCCTATTTTCGCATATTCAGGCTTGCCTGCACTGCTGCCGTAAATCATTTTTCTGGCCACTCCTTTCCCGAGTTCAGCCTTCACTTGCGGAGCCCTGTTGCCGTCAATGGCATATTTTACCATAGCCGCCATATAATCGAGCTTTTCTCCGTAAACCGAACTTTCAGGGTGTGAGCCAACTGCCACTACCCTGCCGGAATTCTCAGATGCCTTGTAAGCCCAGGAAGCAATTCTTTTGTGTGCAGGTTTCTTGAGCTTCATGGTATCTGCATCGTATCTTGTAAGAACTACAGTACCCTCCGGAAGAGCGCCGTTCTCAATAGCAGCGTAGCAGCCGCCGTTGTGATATACACTGTCGATGTACAAATCACCGCCAAAATCATA